>JAZOMF010000090.1:0-31564 GCA_045653805.1 Eubacteriales bacterium | reverse complement strand
CCAATTTGTTTACCGTAGAAGGGGTTTGAACGATTTCAAATTCGTAGGGGACGGCGCCCTCGACGTCCCGCAGACATTGGTTTCAAATCGTTCCCAACGGCGGGAGCAAGCCCCCGCCCTACATTCGTTTATCTCCCCGATAAACTCCAATTTATAAATTAAACAATTTCAAACAAAATGAAGAAAACCGCCATTGGCGGTTTTCTTCTTTAACTCTTTATTTCTTAAAAATCTTCTGCTCTCTTATATCCGTACCAAGGAAAGGAAGAACGGTGTATTCGCCAAATATACGGCTTGTGATTCTATCCTGATACTTCTTGCGAAGCTCGTCTCTCGTGAAATTGGTATTGATAACAGTCGCCTTCTTCTTAACCAATCTGGAATTGATAAGATTATAAAGACACGACGTAGTAAACTGATTGATAAGCTCGGTGCCAAGATCATCAATTATCAAAAGGTCGCAGGTAAAGTATTTATCAAGCACAGCACTATTTTCGCCATTTCTGTCATAGCTGAATCTGTCTGCCTCAAAATCAGACAGCATATCGACCGCGCCGGTATAATACACATCATTACCCTTTTTAATGATAACTCCGCCCATGGCACTGGAAATATGGGTCTTGCCAAGTCCGGTATTGCCCATCATTATAATGCTGCCCGACTTGCCCACCTCAAAGCTCTCGGCATAATTCTTGGCGATGTCAAGTATCGTCTTCATTCTCGTAAGCGCATCACCGCTATAAAAGCTGAGATCGAAATTCTCAAAGGTCTGGCTCTTGATAAGTGCCTCCATACCAGAGGATTCAAGTCCGGCCATAATAAGCTTTTCCTTCATGCAAGAGCACATACGGTAGTCAAGGACACCTGTGTCACCGCACTTCTCGCACTCGTATTTGACCTCGGTGTAATCGGCAGGATAGCCCGCAGCCACAAGCAGTTCCCCTCTCTTTTTGTTGAGAACCGCATTTTCCGCGCTTATCTCGTCAAGCAAAGCCTGATTTTTGTCAAGAGAGGCATGGAAAACGCGTATTCCTACGTAGGAAAGCTCCGCATCTATCTTTGCTATCTCGGGGATGCAAGCGTGAACCTCGGCTCTGCGGAGTCTTGCCGCCTCTTGAGCACGAAGATACTTGCCCGAATATTCCTCTTTTATTTTTGCATAATTTTCTCTGTTAAATCCCATAATTTACATCCTATTATGTATTTATAATCTGTCATTCTCCAAGACTGCGCTTTACCGCCGCCTCAAAGAAACTATCGGTGTCAAAGCTACCGTTTTGAGGCTTGCCGGCACTCTCACCGCCCTTATAAGACTTCTCAATTTCCGAAAGAGTGCGAAGTCCCGCCGCATTCCAGCGCTCGAGTATCGAGTTGGCATAAGCAAACGAGCCCTTGCCGGTTGCATCTGCCGTGACCTCATAAGCCTTCTCGATAATTTCAATCGAATATCCCATATCGTTGATCCAAGCGGATATAAACTTCTTTTCCTTGGTGGTAAAGGTACGCTCGCCAATACCGAAAAGAGATCTTATCTTGCCCTCAGCCCCTGCCGACGCCTCACGGCGGCGAAGCTCCTCTGCAAGCATCTCGCCCGTTGTAATGCCTTGATCATAGAAATCAAATGCCGTTTTTTCGGCATAATGGAGAGTCTTCTTGCCAATGGACACACAGTAGGTCAAAAGCATCATTATGTATTCGCAATCAAGCTGGAGGTAGTCAACAAGCCCCATAAGCACGTTGATCTCCTTGATGTTGAAGACCTTGCCCATAATTCTCTGGCACTCGTCGATAAGTGCGGCGGTCTCCTGTCTGCCCTCAAGTATATCAGCCAGCTGGTCGGAGGTGTATTTAGGCAACTCGTCTGCTCCGCGGAGCTTTTTCGCAGGTGCCACCTTTCCCTCTTCTTTTTTATCAGTATCGGGGGAAACCGCCTCTGCTTTTGCATCCCCATCTTTTTCCTTGCCGTCTGTGACCTCAATAACGCCCGTACCGCGCCAGAAGGAGAGAGACTCTCTCACCTCGTCCTCTCCGCAAGAAAGGAGCTTGGAGAGTTTTTTGGCGTCTACTGTGCCGTTCTGCGCACAAAGGGCAATCAAAACCTTTAGGTCGGTTGCGCCTGCGCGACAAATCGCATCAATAGCGCTTTCGGGGATCACCGCAATGCGGCTTCCGTAATTTATCTTATACTTCATCAAAATTCACTTTCCTCTTCTTCATTGGATATGCGCCAAAGCGACGGCTCGGAATCGTTGCCTGCCTCTATCTCAACGGGGGTTCTTTCATAGCCCTCGTTTCTGCAAATACGACAGTTCATTATCATAAGCGAGTCGCCAAGGTGCACGTTTTCAACAATAATGTCCTCGTCGCTGTAATCAAGCTCAACGCCCATATAGTTCCAAAGACCCTTCATGCCAAGCTTTACGCATCTTGCCGCAATATCCTTAACCAAAGACTTCTGGCAGGCGAGAACGGCGATGTCCACCTTGTTCTCCGCGCAAAACTCTTCAAGCTGATCAATAGAATACACGGGAACACCCGCGCAATCCTTGCCCTCCGCCTCGTTATCTGTATCAAAAAGCGCACGAATGTCAACGCCGCGCTTTTCAAACATAGAGAGGTGGACCAGCGCGCGTCCCAAGTCACCCGCACCGATAATTACCGCCTTGAAGCCTGCGCTAACGCCGAGGATCTCGCTTATCTTGGCAAAAAGATAGTTGACGTTATATCCATAGCCCTGCTGACCAAAGCCACCGAAGCAGTTAAGGTCTTGGCGGATCTGCGACGCGGTAACGTGCATCATATTTGCAAGCTCACTCGAGCTGATTCTGGTCTTACCCCTGGCAATAAGCTCGCAGAGATAGCGATAATATCTGGGAAGACGTCGAATTACCGCAGGAGAAATGCTCTGTCTTTCTGACGCACGGCTTATGTTTTCATTTTCGAAATTATTCATCGATACACATCCTTAAAAAATAAAAATTGAAACCAAAATTTACAAATTGTTTTAATAAAATTCGTTATATTTTTACGCTAAAATTTAAAATTTTTTTCGTATTTTGAGTTTTCCACAACCGAAAAAAAGTTCGATTTATCCACAGTTTCCACATGTTTATCCACATCAAATCCTTGAAATCAAAAGGAAAATTCTACCGCCCCTGCGAATATTTATACATTTGTGTCAGGTCTTGTCGATGAAAAGCGATGGTTTTCAACACCTGTGGAAAACTCATGTGGGAAAGTGGTTTGTTTAAAATTCGAACAAAATCGAACAAACATTCATTCGATAGAACCAAATCGTTTACATTTCGTCCGAGGCGGAGGCGTTGAGCGAAGTATCGGCTCTTCTGCCCGCAAGATACTCAAAGCAGCCCGAAACCGCTATCATTGCGCCGTTGTCACCGCAAAGAGAACGAGGAGGAACTACGAATTTAACGCCCTTGTTCGCGCAAAGCTTTTCAAGCGCTGAGCGCAAATGCGAGTTTGCCGCAACACCGCCTGCCAGCACCAGAGTGTCAAGCCCTGTTTCGTCAAGTGCCGCAGAGGTCTGCTTAACGATAGCATCAACTATCTGCTTTGTGTATGAAGCCGCCACGTCAGCTCGGTTGATAGGCTCGTCCTTCTGCGCCGCAGAATTGAGATAATTAAGCGCCGCAGTCTTGATTCCGCTAAACGAGAAATCAAGGGTGTGTGCAAGCGCGGGAGAAGGCAGCTTTATAGCCTTCGGGTCGCCCTCGTAAGCCAGCTTATCGAGAGCCGCACCGCCGGGGTAGGGCATACCGATAACTCGACCGATCTTATCAAACGCCTCTCCTGCCGCATCGTCACGGGTGGTGCCTATCTCACGAAGGGTGAGATGATCCTCGCAAACGTAGAGCGAGGTGTGTCCGCCCGAAACCACCAAAGACAAGAACTTGGGTTTAAGTGTCTTATCGGCAAGATAAGCCGCCGAGATATGTCCGTGGATGTGGTTTACCGACACCAAAGGGATATTGTTGGCAAAAGCCAGACTCTTGGCAAAATTCACGCCAACCAGCAGCGCACCGATAAGTCCGGGGTGGGTAGTGACCGCGATGCAATCAAGATCGGCAAGGGTAATTCCTGCCGTTTGGAGCGCCTCGGTGGTGATAGAGGACACCGCCTCAATGTGGGCGCGGCTTGCGATCTCGGGCACAACGCCGCCGTAAAGCCTATGGGTCTCTATCTGCGAAGCTACTATATTCGCTTTTATTTCAAATACTCCGTCACGGTACTCGACGACAGCCGCCGAGGTTTCGTCGCAGGAGCTCTCCATTCCTAAAATGTACATATCATTCTATGCAGGGGCTTTACCCCTGCACCCCACCAAAAACTTTTGGGAAAAGTTTTTGGATTTCAAAACCTTTCAAATTATTTTGGTTAAATGGCATCGCCAAAAGCAACTCTGCACTCTGCACTTGCCTCCCTCCCCGAGGGAGGTGGCGCGCGTCAGCGTGACGGAAGGAGTCCTGCACTCTGCACTCACTTAATGCGCAGCACCATTACCAGCGCCGACTCGGTGGGCTTTTTATAAAAGTCCTTGCGCTTGCCCTCGACCTTAAAGCCGAGGTCAGAATAGAGTGCGATTGCCGCCTTATTTGACTCTCTCACCTCAAGGGAGATAGACTCAAGGCGATTATTTTTCGCATACTTGATAAGAGACTCGACCACCGCGCGGCCGTAGCCCATACGGCGAAAATCGGGGTGTGTTGCAATATTCGTTATCTGACCCTCGTCAACCGCTACCAGCATACCGCCATAGGCGCAGATAATGCCGTCCTTACGGCAGACCATACCAACTCCTATGCCGTCATTTGTAAGCAGCTCAAGGCTTTTTGCGCTCCAAGGCTCTGCGAAGCAAAGCTTTTCAAGCTCTGCCGCGCCGGGAATTGCCTCTGCGGTCAATCTTTCGGGGTGTATACGGGTTCTATGCTTTTTTTCTTCCATCATTCTTCGTCCTTTTTGAAATTAATAGCCAAACTGACCCGAGAGCGAATCGTCATCCTCTATCCAATCAGAAACCGAGATAACTCGGAATTCGTCCTTGGTATCGCGCACGATCACGGTCTCGATGCCGGCATTTATGATCTGGCGCTTGCACATCATACAGCTGTTCGTGCCTGCATAAAGTGAGCCATCCGCAGGATTAACACATACCATATAGAGTGTAGAGCCCAGCATTCTGTCTCTTGGGGCGGCAATAATAGCGTTTGCCTCGGCGTGCACCGAGCGGCAAAGCTCGTATCGCTCACCTCTCGGAATCTTCAATTCTTCTCTAATGCAGAAATTGATGTCAGTGCAATTCTTTCTGCCTCTGGGCGCACCGTTGTAGCCGGTGGAGACGATAACGTCATCCTTAACGATGATAGCACCGAAGTGGCGGCGCATACATGTTGCTCTTTCGGAAACGGTTTGTGCAATGTCAAGATAGTAATTAGCCTTTGAAACTCTATCGTTCATTTTTTCCTCCCACGGACTGCAAAGGGGCACAGTTCCGCATTTTAAGTATATTTATAATTATTATACATTATATGCGCAAAAAAATCAACCCCTTTGCAAAAATTGGCGAAAAATTAGTTTTTTGTGCGATTTTTCAGGCAACATTGGCATTTTTTTACCCCTCGGCATACAATATAACGAGGCTTTCTCATGTGAGTGAGCCTCCAAAAATACGGCACTGCACGGAGCATAATTATGAAGTACGATTCACCATACCGCTCCGCCACGGTATGCACTGCCGTGACGGGATCTATGACAATGGCAATGAAAGTGCAGAGGGCGTTATCCAAAAACGCTATAAGGGCAACCGCTGTAAAGGTCAGCCAAGGAAGCGCTGTGAGAGGTTGCATTTACGGCGTGGAATTTGATTGCCCTCTTCTGGGTAACGTTAAAAGCGTCTTGGAATCCAACGGCATCGAGGTTAAAGAATATTTGAGATAAATTGCAATTTAGCGGTGCGTTGCATCGCCGTGGCGACCATTTTAAAACCATCGTAGGCGGGACGTCGAGGGCGCCGTCCCCTACGGTTTTAAACGTCTGCCATTTTGTTGCCGTAGAAGGATTTTGGACAATTTCGTGGTCGTAGGGGACGGCGCCTCGACGTCCCGTGAACGATAAATTTAAATTGACGCAACGGGAGGAGCAAGCCCCTCCCCTACGACCACTAAATCGCTCAGAAGCCTTCTACGGTAAACCAATTGGCAATCGTTCAAGACCGTAGGAGAGGGGCTTGCTCCTCCCGTATACAATCTTTTAATTATCATTTCACGGCTACAAAATTGTAATCATCTACGCCTTGCGTAAGCCCTCCCCAAGGTAGGGGAAGGGGGACCGCAACGCGGTGGGTGAGGATGCACCATTTAGTTTTACAACGGCTCGACAAATCAAAATTTGAAACAAATCAGGAGAACACTATGTCCGAAATCATATATTTTGACAACGCGGCAACCACTTATCCCAAACCCGAGAGCGTAATAATGTCCACCGTCGATTGCATGAAGAATTATTGCGGAAATCCGGGACGAGGCTCACATCCCATCGCCATGAAAAGCGCAGAAAAGGTCTTTGAGGCGCGGGAGGCAGTTGCCGAGATGTTTGGCGCATCACCCGAAAACGTGGTCTTCACCCTCAACACCACCTACGCACTTAATATTGCGATTAAAGGGGTAATGAGCAGTGGTGGTCACGCCCTCATCAGCAATATGGAGCACAACAGTGTTCTCCGCCCCTTGGCGCGACTTGCCAAGGATAACGTGGCGCGATACGACACCTTCAAGGCATACGAGAGGGGCAAGCGGCTCTCTACCCCCGAAATAATCGACAATATAATAAAGCGGCTTCGCCCCTCCACCAAAATGCTCATCTGCGTCCACTCCTCAAATATCTGCTCCTACTCCCTTCCCATCCGCGAGATCGGCATGCTCTGCCGCCGCTACGGGATCATTTTCTGCGTTGACGCGGCACAATCGGCAGGTCATCTTCCTATAAATATGACCGACGATTTCATCGACGTCCTCTGCCTCCCCGCCCACAAGGGGCTTTACTCACCCCAAGGGGTTGGCATAATGATCCTGCGCGACGGCTTTTCCCTGCCCACTACCCTCGTCGAGGGTGGCAACGGAGTCAATTGCCTTGATCTTCCAATGGGAAAGCTATCCCCTGGGCGGTACGAGAGCGGCACGATCTGCACCCCTGCCATCGCAGGGCTTTGCGCAGGGCTTGACTTTATCCAAAGCTTTGGAATAGACTCAATAGCCAAGCACGAGGAGAAGCTTTGGTACGAAGCCGCCGACCGTCTCTCTTCAATTTCGGGAGTAACCATATACGACAACACTCCTGGTGGCGTTCTGCTCTTCAATCTTGACGGCATCCCCGCCGATGACGTTGGTGCAATGCTCTCGCAACAGCAAATTTGCCTGCGCACGGGCTACCATTGTGCCCCCTTGGCGCACAAGGCTCTCGGCACTCCCGAGGGGGGTGCTTTACGTTTGGGCTTTGGGATTTTTAACACCGTCCGAGAGCTTGACTCGCTTTACGTAGCTCTCAAGCAACTTTCTCACAATTTTTGAGTTTTTTGTCCCTCCAAAGCAAAACGATTTCGAGAGAATAAACGAGAAAACTAAAGATTTCGGGAGATTTTCGCAAAATAATCGCCATTTTTCACACCTCACGCTAAAAAACATAAAATTTTTCACAAAAAATCCCGAAAAATCGGGATTTTTTTCAAAACCTATTGCAATTAGTTGAAATTTATGTTAAAATGTAAAATGTTATATACTGTCCACCGGACATCGCTCATTTTTGGACGGTATCTGTCGTTCTAAGACGGAAACGGCAAGGAGTCCCCTGCGTGCCACACATTGTCGAAAAACGCATCAAAAATTTCGGCGATACCCGCTATCCTTGCGGGGAACGCTAATCTCAGATTTTAAAAGGAGTTTTTATGTGTAATGGAAAAGGAAGTAATTATTAACCTTACCGATGTGTCCAAATCATTCGATGGCGAGACTATTCTCGACCATATCGACCTGAAAATTTACGACAAGGATTTCGTGACTCTTCTCGGCCCCTCGGGCTGTGGCAAGACCACGACTCTTCGTATCATTGCGGGATTTGAGCATCCCGACACCGGCGACGTTCAGTTTGGCGGCAAAAGTGTCAAGGAAGTTCCCCCTCACAAGAGACCCGTAAATACTGTATTCCAGAAATACGGTCTCTACCCCCATCTTAACGTTTTTGAAAACGTAGCCTTCGGTCTGCGCCTTAAAAAAACCCCTGAGGATGTTATCCGCGAGAAGGTCAAGGAGATGCTCTCCATGGTCAACCTCAAGGGCTTTGAGAGAAGACGAGTCAGCACCCTGTCGGGCGGTCAGCAGCAGAGAGTTGCAATCGCTCGCGCGCTTGTGAACGAGCCCGAGGTTCTTCTTTTGGACGAGCCTCTCGGTGCGCTTGACCTCAAGCTCCGCAAGGACATGCAGAACGAGCTAAAAAAGATCCAAAAGGCTACCGGAATTACCTTTATATACGTTACCCACGACCAGGAGGAGGCTCTCTCCATGTCCGACATCGTGGTGGTTATGGCAAACGGTCGAATTCAACAGATCGGCTCTCCTACAGACATCTACAACGAGCCCGAAAACGCTTTCGTTGCCGACTTTATCGGTGAAAGTAACATCGTTGACGGTGTTATGCTTGACGACTACAAGGTTCGCTTCTCGGGTCACACCTTTGAGTGCGTAGACGCGGGATTTGGAAAGAACCAGAAGGTAGACGTAGTGGTTCGCCCCGAGGACGTTGACGTAGTAGCCCCCGAAAAGGGCATGCTTCAGGGCGTTGTAACATCTATCACCTTCAAGGGCGTTCACTGGGAAATTATCGTAGACATCGGCGGCTTTAAGTGGATGATCCAGACCACCGACTTCGTTGCCGAGGGTGCGCATATCGGTCTCTTCATCGAGCCCGAGGCTATACATATCATGAACAAGTCCGAGTTCTCCGGAATGTTCGGTGACTACTCATCCTTCTCGGACGAGCTTGATCAGCTCTCCGATCCCACCGAGCCCGAAGAGGAGGAGGCCGAGTAAGATGAAAAAAGGCTCTCTCTTCCAGAGAATGGCGGCGGCTCCCCACGTTGTATGGATGGTTCTCTTCATCGTGGCGCCTATGCTCTTTGTCCTGTATTTCGCATTTACCGATGCCAACGGACAGTTCTCGCTCTCAAATATTTCTACTCTGTCGCAGTACGGCAACGTATTTGTGCTGTCTATCGCCTTTGCGCTGATAGCAACCGTTGTCTGCTTGGTGCTGGGTTATCCTCTCGCCTACTTTATGGCGAGAAGCAAGCCCAAGACCCAAAAAATTTTGATGGTGCTTATAATGCTCCCCATGTGGTGCAACCTGCTCATCCGTACCTACGCCCTTATGGCTCTGCTTGATAACGGCGGTCTTCTCAACTCCTTCCTTGAAAACATCGGACTTGAAAAGCTCCCCATCGTCGGCTCTGACTTCGGCGTTATTCTCGGTATGGTCTACGACTTCCTGCCCTACATGGTTTTGCCCATCTTCACCTCTATGACAAAGCTGGACAACCGCTATCTCGAGGCGGCGCACGATCTGGGCTGTAATAGCTTCCAGACCATGGTCAAGGTGGTATTCCCCCTGACTATCTCGGGCGTGGTTTCGGGTATCACCATGGTGTTCGTTCCCTCCATCAGCACATTCTACATCTCACAGAAGCTGGGTGCAGGTAAGATCGACCTTATCGGTGACACCATCGAGCGTCTTTTCCAGAACCCAAACACCTACAACGTAGGCGCGGTCATCTCTCTCGTTATGATGATACTTATCCTTATCTCGGTATGGATAATGAATAAATTCTCGGACGACGAAGGAGGTATGGTGATATGATGAAATTCCTGTCAAAATTTTATATGTTCATCATTTTCGCGCTCCTTTACGCCCCCATCGTGGTGCTTATCGTCTTTTCCTTTAACGACGGCGGCTCGCTCAGCGAGTTCACGGGCATCTCGCTGAAATGGTACGGCGAGCTTTTCCGTGACGAGGCGGCTCTCACCGCTCTGAAGAACTCTCTTCTGCTTGCGGTATGTTCCTCCTGCATCGCCACGGTCATCGCCACCTTTGCGGCTCTTGGGCTTCACCACTTGAAGAACAAGTATATAAAGGGCACTATCACCTCCATAACCAACATCCCTATGATGAACCCCGATATCGTTACCGGTGTATCTATGATGCTCCTTTTCGTAGCGGTAGCAAATTTCCTCAATGCAAAGCAGATGTTCGGATTTGGCACTATGCTTATAGCGCATACTACCTTTAATCTTCCCTACGCCCTGCTTTCCATAACCCCCAGATTCAATCAGCTGGACAAGTCTCTCTCCGAGGCGGCTCAAGACCTTGGCTGCACACCTACGCGCGCATTCTTTAAGGTTGAGCTTCCCGAGATAGTCCCCGGCATTATTTCGGGTCTTATGATGAGCTTTACCCTCTCGCTTGACGACTTCGTAATCAGCCATTTCGTAAGCTCTCCCGATTTCCAGACCCTTCCCCTTTACGTTTACAACCAGACCGTGCATAACGTCAAGTTCAGTATGTACGCGCTCTGCGCTTTGATTGTGGCAATCATTCTCGGCATACTGCTGGCGGTAAACTTCACAGGCTCCGTCAAGGACAAGAAAAACAAAAGGGGGGCAAATAAATGAAAGCATTCAAGAAAATTTCGGCTTGGCTTTTGGCATTTATTATCATCGCCCTTCCCACTTTGGTACTCGCATCCTGCGATACAAACATAAGCGGTGACGTGACTACCCTCTACGTTTACAACTGGGGTGAGTACATCTCCGACGGAAGCGAGGGCACCCTCGACTCCAACCTTGCCTTTGAGCTTTGGTATGAATACAAGCACCGTGACGAGGGCAAAAAGGTCAACGTGGTATATTCCACCTACTCCTCCAATGAGGACATGTATGCAAAGCTTTCGGGCGGCGCGGTGAACTACGATATCATCATTCCCTCCGACTATATGATCGAGCGTCTTATCAAGGGCGAGGACGGCAAAAGCCTGCTCGTTCCCTTGAATAAGGACAACATCCCCCATATAGGCAATATTTCATCCGATTTTTACGGTGAGAACGCCCCCTATGACTACTATGACGAGGGCAACGTTTATTCTGTTCCCTACTTCTACGGAATGATCGGAATCATCTACAATCCTCAAGTGCTTTTCGGTAGCGACAGCGAAATTACTGATGCGGATAAGTCTTGGAAGATCATGTGGAATGAGGATCATAAGGGCAACATCCTCCAGTTCAACAACTCCCGCGATGCGTTTGGCACGGCTCAGTATATGCTGGGTATCGACGTCAACACCGACGATGAAAATGAGTGGAGACAGGCTCTAAATGCCCTCAAGGAGCAGAAGAATATCGTTCAGGGATACGTTATGGACGAGATATTTAACAAGATGGAGGGCGGAAGTGCAGGTATTGCCGCATATTATGCAGGCGACTACCTCACCATGTACGAAAACAACTCCGATCTCGAGTTCTTCTACCCCATGGAAGGCACCAACCTTTACGTTGACGCTATGTGCATCCCCGCATCCAGCCAGAACAAGGATATTGCCGAGGAATATATCGACTTTATGCTGATGGTTGACGAGGACTTCGACGAAGGCTTCTTTGAGTTTTACAAAGAGAGAGTTGGTGAGGATTTCTATTCCGCCGCGATCGCAAACGCCGAGTACACCTATTACGCCAGCCCGAACCAAAAGGTAGTTGACGACGAGGGCTATCGCGCCACTATGGACACTATCAAGCCCGCCGTAATCGACAAGGCAACAGGTGAGATCATCAAGCCCGGCGCTTACGAGCTGATGTACGACAAGACCGCTCTCGCAAGTGCAACCTCCTATAAGAACCTGACCCCCGAAAAGTTAGCTCTTATAAATTCGCTTTGGGAAGAGCTGAAGTCGGATATAGACGTAAGCCCCGTAATTATCTTGATTTGCGCGGCGATCGTCGGCACTATGGCAGTAGGCGGCATCTTCTTGGGTATCCGCAAGCGTTACAGAAATAATTATTGATATTACAAAAGGCGGCTCTTTCGAGCCGCCAAAAATTTTGATTATTCAAGGAAAATGTTTAACACAATCGAGCCGATGAAGAACAGGACAACACAGCGCAAGAACGTATAAACGGGAATCACTTGCACAAGGAGCAGTATGGGGGAAACGATCAAGGCTATGCCGAAAAGCACCGTGAGAACGCGGAAAATAATGGCTATCGGCTTTCTTTTTATCGGTTTGTTCACTACGAAAAGCCTTGTGACGTTAATAAACGAGAATATGGCGAACATTGATTGAACAAACGCCATAAATGGAACAACCAAATAAACCATAGCTATTAATATGCCAAGTAAAACCGTAACTGCTCCCATTTTCAAAGTTAATCCGAGTTGCCCCACAGGAACAGATCCGATATCAAGATAAATCAATTCGGCAATACAAAGGGTTATGAAAATCCCCAAGCATACAGCAACAATTAAAAATGCTATCAAAAGCAACCAGGAAAACATTATTATTTTAAAAATTTTGTTTGCCCGAATTTGCTTGTCAGTCATCATAATTTCACAAGTCGTCTTCATTTTTGACCTCCCGGGATCCAATCCGTGCCTTCGCAAATGACGACCCTAACATAATCCTCCTCATGCGCCGGGCTATAGTATTTTATAACCAGATACCTCTCCTCCTTGTGGATAAACGGAATGTCTATTCTGTATGCATGGCAAGAATCGTACTTGTATCGAAATCCAATGTCTTCTACATCTACATCAAATTTCCCGTATATTTTTTCCACCTCGTGAGGATGCGACTCGTTGCCAATAAAGCTTATCAACGATTTGCTATATATTGTAGGGAGCAGAGCAACCACAAGAAGTAACAGCAAAAGCACAATGGTAATTATTATTTTATAAGCCTTCAATTTACATAACCTCCTATCCGTGATGCCATTTTAATCCAATAGGCGCAAGAGCATAGGAAGGTTTCTCTGAAAATAGATGATAATGCAATTTACGATTGAAGTCATAAGATAGCCTCCTTTGTTTTAATTTGTTTTGTAAGTTCATTATAACACAACGCCGTAGCTTTGTCAACGAAGTGAAATTCGCATAAGTTAATTTCTCCGTTATAAACAAATTTTGTTTTAGTGCTTTGTTAAAATCTTACTATCAGATATTTACATCAAAACACTCGTTGTAAATTAAAAACAAAGAAGGGGAAAGCTGAACTCAAATTAGTTCAGCTTTCCTCTTTTTTTGTTTTATAAGCTATTTTAGATACTAAATAATAGACCGAATATATCAGCATTTCCGCCGCAAAGAACGCCACTATCACGACGAAGGGCATAACGTAGGGCGAAATATCTGCCGGAATGACCGAAAGCGGGTCACGGACAAGGAAAAACCAGTTGGCATCATACGAATAGTCACCAAAACTGCCGTCATAGAGAATATTTCCGATCAACGCCCACAATGTCATACCACCGATAACGATAAGCTCCTTGTGGCACTTCTTACACTGAAGCTTCACCTCTCCAAACGCCAGCACGAAGATTCCGTATGCAGTCATAGCTCCGTGGAACATAATTGTCTGCACGGCACGATAGGAAAGGGGGTGTATCTGACACCACATGATTCCCGCGGGATATAAAACGTATATCAAATTGGACAGGAACCCGAGGAGCGCAATTTGACCCTTGAATCTTTCCAAAAACTTGACCCGCCGGCTCAAAAAGCACATCACACACATGGCGGTGCAAACGTGAAAAGGAAGCTTTTCAATATGTATCTCGCCGTATGCAAAGGGCATAAGGAAGAAATCCAGAGCATAAAGTCCAAGTGCAATTCCCACGGCTACGTCTGCGGCTCTTCTCTTTGCACTGTCGCTCTTGTTTTTCAGCAAAAGAACCACCGCAATTATCACGCCGAATATCACCGCAACGTATAAAAAATGCCAGATATTAAAGCACTCAAATACTATACCGCCCTTTTTATCCGACAAAATCTCACTCAAAATCTCATACATAAATTTATCCTCAAATCAATGTAAAATATTTTTCGATGTCCTCTCTTTTTGCCACACAACTACCCTGTATCATCTCGGAAGAGCCTCCGCCCTTGCCCGAAATCGCGGCATTTATTTCCTTTGTTTTCTCGCGGAGATCCACCGTAGTGCTTGATATTATATACTTATATCCGCTCTCGTCACTGCCCGAAAAGCAGGCGCAGATGCCACCGCAAAGCTTCTTTGCCTCGTTGACTAAATTTCGGAGAGAGAGCATGTCGCCGTCTTCCTCAAAAATCACCAAATTGCCCTCGGTGTACTCGATGCGAGAAAGCTTGTATTCCATTATTTCGCGCTTCATTCGTGAAATTGTGCCCTTTAGTGCGTCAATTTCACAAAGCATTTGTTCAACGCCATCCGCCACAGCATCGTGAGGAGCGGAGATAGCAACCGAGATGCGGCGAGCTTGCTCGTATTCGGCGCGATAGCCCTCCAGCGCGTCATAGCCCGCCTTCATATAAAGACGAACACCGCCCTTGTATTTTTCGGCACGAAGTATCTTGATAAGTCCGACCTCTCCCGTGTTTTTGACGTGGGGAGCACAACAAGCGCACATATCCACGCCCTCTATCTCCACGATGCGCACGTTTTCGCAAAGTTCAAGCTTGCTTCTGTATTCAAGAGATGCAAGAGTTTTTGCATCGGGATAATACGCCTTTACGGCATGACACTCAAACACGGCTTTGTTGGCAAGAGTCTCAATAAGCCGGGTCTGAATTTTATCCAGCTCACCGTCAAAATCGGCGGTCATTTCGTGGTGGCTCAAGTGAAAACCAACGTTAGAAAGCCCGAAATTTTTGTATATAAGCCCCGAGACGATATGCTCCGCAGTGTGGCTCTGCATTTTGCGAAATCGCGTTTCAAAGTCAATTTCACCGCCCACAGTAGCGCCTACATCAAGAGGTGCACCCATCACGTGGTGAATAATTCCCTCTTTTTCGTAAACGTTTATCACTTCGGCGCCGCCAAGAGCACCCGTATCGCACGCCTGCCCTCCCTCCTCGGGGAAAAACAGTGTTCTATCCAGCACCACGTCATATTTTCCGCCGTCAACGCTCTCGCAAGAGATAACCTCGGCATCAAATGCGATCTGCGCGCTGTCTTTATCGAAGAGTCGAATAGTTCTATCCATAAAATAAATCCTTTAGAAAAGCCTTATGTTAAAATCATTTCTCGCCATCGCGATTTTTTCTCACAACGTCAAAAATCACGCTTGCGATCTTGTCAACAACGATAGCAACGATAAAAATTATCCAACCGGGGTGCCAAAGGCCTCTTGCAAAGCCAAGACACAGGTATCCTGCCAGCGCAGACAGCCAGATAGCACCGGAAACTCCGATCTGCACAGTGCTTTTATCCTCATTCTTTTTGGAAGCCTTCTTTTCGTCCTCGTCCTCTTCATCACCTTCGTCATCATCGCCGAGAACTACAATCTTGTTGTCCTTCAAGCAAACCGGCTTCATATACGATTTCATTATCAAAAGTCCGGTTGCAATGGCAACGATAAGAATCATAATAGAAAGTCCAAGCACCCCCCACATATCGTTGGTTGCGCCCAGGCTCTCGCCGATCGCGCCGCAGATCACCAGTGGCAGCCAGCACGTTATATACATACCTACCGCGATGGCGGTCATTATGCCGGAATTTTTGCGGTATTTTCTCACCGCCGCAAGGTCTTCATTCTTTAATTGCTCTTTCATACAGCATCCTCCTTTAAATCTATTAAAGTATGTCCGCAGGCACGGCATATCATCACTCCGTCTATAATGGTAGGGGTAGACTCGCCATCCTTCATTTTGCCCTCTTTATAATAGGTTCTTACGCCGCAAACCGTACAAATATGCGCGCCGTCACCCTCGGACTCGGGGCAAATGGGATAATTCAATCCGCGATATTTTATAAGAGTTCTGCCCTCGCAGAAATATCCGTCATATCCATCGTCAAAAAGCGTGACCTTGACCTTCCTCTTCTTACCCTTGCTATCTCTCACCGAAATGGTGCGATAGGTGTGATAATCCAAGGAAAAACGCGCTTGGCGGTTGATTCCCCTGCCAAAATCTCGTGAGAAGGACATCGCCACTATCTCACCTGAAAAGCTTCTATCAAAGAAAAATCGTGTCATACGGAATATAAACCATCCGCTCACAAGCACTGCGACGGGATAGATGATATAGACGCACCAATGCAAGGGCTTCAGATCTTCATTTCTTCCCTGCAAGAAGAAGATAAATGCCGCCGCCATAATGGCTACGTATACTACAAATCCAAGTAGGTATTTCAGATTTCTCCACACGGCGTATTTGCGGAGGTCTGTATTTTTGTCGGGAATCCTGTATTTTTGCACTATTATGACCTCCAAACAATTATTTTCACTTCAATTATACTCCAAAAACAAAAAATAGTCAATAGCAGAGCAAAAAATCACCCTTTATCCAATCAGATAAAGGGTTGATTTTTTAAATCACTTATTAAACTTCTTCAACGAACTCGCAAGCATCCTCTGCAAGCTCTTCACAAGTGTTTTCCTTCTTCTTCTTTGCGGGAAGCTTGCTCTTGATCTTCATGATAAGAACCTTGCCGCGTCTCTCTCCGTCCTTGTTCTTGGTTAAAAGGATAACTGTCGCCGCCGCTACTGCCGCCGCTACCGCAACGCCAACACCGATAAGCACACCGGTAAGCACCTTCTTATTCTGATCTCTCTCGGCAACTGCTGCCTCTACCGCCTCCTCGGCGATCTTCTGCACCAATACTGCATTTTCAGCTACGTCGGTGTAAATCATTTGTTTTTCCTCCATATGTAATTTTGTGTTTTTTTATGCTTTCGCATAAAATTTATTAGTTTTTCAAGCTATGGATAGGTGCGGGAATACGTCCGCCGCGGTTTATAAACTTGGCGGGAGAGTATCTGTTGACCTCCATAATGGGTGCGCGACCGAGAAGTCCGCCGTAGTCGATAGAGTCACCAACACCCTTGCCGTATGCGGGAATAACGCGGACCGCGGTGGTCTTGGTGTTGACTACGCCGATAGCGATCTCGTCGGCAATAATACCGCAGATAACCGACTCGTCGATGTCACCGGGAATAGCGATCATATCAAGACCTACCGAGCAAACGGCGGTCATAGCCTCAAGCTTTTCAAGGGTAAGTGCGCCGCGTTCAACCGCCGCGATCATACCTGCGTCCTCACTTACGGGAATAAACGCACCCGAAAGTCCGCCAACGTGGCTACTTGCCATAACTCCTCCCTTCTTAACTGCATCGTTAAGCATAGCCAAAGTAGCCGTAGTGCCGTGTGCGCCGCAGGACTCAAGACCCATATTTTCAAGAATATGAGCAACCGAGTCGCCAATAGCGGGGGTAGGTGCCAGAGACAGGTCAACTATACCAAAGGGAGTGTTAAGCTCATGCGCCGCCTCGCTTGCAACAAGCTGACCTACGCGGGTGATCTTAAACGCGGTCTTTTTAATAATATCCGCAAGCTCACTGAGGTCGCAGTCGCCTGCGCGTGCGATTGCCGAGCTTACAACGCCGGGACCCGAAACACCAACGTTTATAACATTTTCAGGCTCTCCGACACCGTGGAACGCACCTGCCATAAAGGGGTTATCCTCGGGCACGTTTGCAAACACAACAAGCTTTGCACAACCGATACTGTCTCTATCCTTTGTAAGATACGCCGCTCTCTTGATAGTGCTACCCATCAGCTTGATAGCATCCATATTGATGCCCGCCTTGGTAGAAGCCACGTTTACCGAGGAGCAAACAAAATCGGTCTCTGCAAGCGCCTCGGGAATTACCGAGATCATGTTCTCGGCACCCTTGGTCATTCCCTTCTGCACCAGTGCGGAAAATCCACCGATGAAGTTAATGCCAAGAGTCTTTGCCGCTCTGTCAAGGGTCTGCGCGATCTTAAAATATCCCTCGGGAGAGCAAGCGCCGCCCACAAGAGACACGGGAGTTACCGAAACTCGCTTATTTACGATCGGAATACCGTATTTTTTCTCGATATTCTGACCTGTTACCACCAAGTTTTCAGCACTCTTTGTAATCTTATCATATATCTTTTCGCAAAGTCTATTTTCGTCCTCGCTGACGCAATCGTAAAGCGAGATACCCATAGTAATGGTACGGATATCGAGATTTTCCTCGCGTATCATATTTATTGTTTCGAGAATGTCTTTAGTGTTTACCATTTGAGTCTCCCCTCAGATATGATGCATGGTGTTAAAGATGTCCTCGTGCATGACCTGCACAGAAAGTCCCTTGTCCTTGCCGACACACGCCATAGCGTCTACAAAATCCGAGAAAGAAACCGACAATTTGTCAATATCCGCAAGCATTATCATTGCAAAATACTCGGAAAGCACGCTTTGAGAAATGTCAACTATATTAGCGTCGTACTTCGCGCACTCGTTTGCTATGTTTGCGATGATTCCAACGCTATCCTTACCTGTAACGGTGATTACTGCTTTCATAATAATATCTCTCTTTCATTATATTCTTTCAACCTTATTATACAACACTTTTTCCATAATTTCAATAGGCTAAATTATTATTTTTTCCTTTTTTTCATTAGAATTTTCGATTTTTCGTTGAAAAAAGCCGAGGGATGTGTTATACTTGATTTATAAAACCCATATGGAGGCAAAAAATGTTTGAAAACTCCTGCGAGTACATTATAAAACAAAAAAATGAGGGGGCAGTTCTCTTCAAAAAAATCGGATTGGCTTCAAGCTACGCGGCAGTGGCAGTGCTTTTGTCAATTCTCAATCTCGCCTTTGCTCCCGAAGAGCTAATGCTGCTTTTCTTCGCCATTATTGCGATAATTATTGGCGTGGCGGTCTTCGTCAGCTGGAGATTCGTTTGCATCGAATACGAGGTGATAATCTCGGGCGGCGAGCTGACTATAACCACAATTTACGGCAAAAGCTTTAGCAAAACGATGCTTACCAAGTCCATCAACGCCTTCTCCGAAATAGGAGAATACGACGAAAGCTCCTACGGAGAAATTTCCAAGCTTTCAATTCAAAAAGACTACGTTTGCATCTCTTCCCTTTCAGCTCCCACTATCTACTACGGAATTTTTGAAGAGGAAAACGAAAGACACATTTTATATTTTGACGTCACCGAAAAGGCTGTCTCCCTTTTGAAAAAAAGCAACTCATCCGCATTCAGAGCGTCCGAGCGACGCATGAGCGGCATCAATAAATAATATCAGGAGGTTTTTATGAAAAACCAGTACGAAGTTACCGTCAAGCTCTCCGAGGACCTTATAAAAAAGCTTATATACGTTTCCGAAGCCGAGGGCAGAACACCCAACAACCAGTTTATCTTTATGCTCCGCAACAACATTCAGTATTTCGAGCGCACCAAGGGCAGACTCGACAACTCAAAGCTTGCAAAGATAGATATTTCCGAATACGAAATAAAGGATTGAGGCGCAGAAAGCTTTACTGCGACCGCAAAAAAACTACGGGTTTTTGCCCGTAGTTTTTTCTTTATATATATTCAATAAGCTTTTCGACACTGTCGATCAAGGGATATCCGCAAGATGACAAGCGTCTTTTCGATTGATGTCCGCCTGTAAAGAGCAGGCAATCCGCGCCCAGTATTTTGGCGTTCTCTGCATCGTGCATAGTGTCGCCAACGTACAAAATGCGAGCCTCGGGATGACTTTCTCTCCACTTTGCGGCAAGATGGAGCTTGCTTTCTGCGTGGATGTTATCAAGTCCGATCACCTCGTCAAAGCAATCCCTGACTCCAAGCTCCGACAACTGTCGAAGCAACATTTCTCGCTCAGTGGCGGAAAAAAGCACCTGCACAAGTCCCAACTCTCTCGCGTGATCGATCGTTTCAAGCACTCCGTCTACCAGTGTGGATGACTTGCTTTTTTCGTTATAAAGATCCACCCACAAAGGGGCTAAAACCTCGTAGGGCTCTTTAGCAAAATCAAATCCTATCTCTCTGTAATATTCCTTTATGGGGAAGTTAAAAAGCTCGCGGTATTCTTCCAATCCGTTAATAGGAGGAAGTCCCCTCTGCTCAAGCATATCGTTTGTGCTGTCCAGCCCCGCCTGCATATCCGCAAAGACGGTACCGTTAAAATCCCAAAACAAATGTGTGTATTTCACTTTTTTATCCTTTTAATCAGTTTGCCTCCGCCATTTTCGGCGGAGGCATTAATTTTTAATTATTTCAAACCTTGGGGGAGAAAACCGTTAGACTGCATCCAACGATAGTATACCGTGTAAGGAGATTCAGTAGCTGTTCCCTTTCCGGACTCTGTCTCGATGGAAGAATCATAGTTGGAATTAGTAATCTTAGCCAAGTTAAGCGGGTACTTATTCGACAAAACGGTACCGTCATCATTATAGATAGTCATAAAGGGCTTGCCCTCATTTGCAGTAAGCTCGGAGCTAAGAGAATCTACAAGAGCAACCAACTCCTCATATGTATCGCAATCATTGATTCTTGCCAATACCTGTTCTGTCATACTAAGGGTCGCAGGATACATGGAAATCACAGGATCACTATCAAGACCCACATACTCAAGAAGATCATTGTCAAGCTTCTTGGGGTCATCGGTGTTACGGTCATTCAGAGCCTTGTTGAAATCAAATCCAAGAAGAGGATTGATAAGTGCATCATTGTTCTGATTCTTTGCGTTCTCCCAATAGTTTGCGGGAAGCCCCTCTTCAGGATGAGCGATAAAGCAGTTACCTGTTCTTTCAAGCTTCATGCGATACTCGGTCTTCGTTCTCACAAGAGAGCCGGTCTCGTCATCGATGTAATAGTCAACGCCCTCAACACCGTACTGAAGAATGTTACGTGCTTCAGCATTGGTATTGATAAGAGTGATTACTTCCATAGCCGCCTTTACGTGCTTGGAGTTTGCAGAAATAGCATACATGTTACCGTAAAGAGAGCTTTCATCTGCCTCGGGGTACTTCACAATGTATGCATAGTACTCCTTGCCGTTCTCGTCGGTATAGCCGTAATACTTTTCGCCTGTAAGCTCGCCGTCTGCGCCTCTCTTTTCGTAGACCTTGTCGCTAAGAGCAGCGTTTGCCTGAAGCGAGAAGTCACCGGTTATAAAGGATACAGCCGCATTGGTTCTGGTGTCATCCTCGGTCTTGTAGTAGTTGTTGTACTCGTATTTTTTGAGCTGTGTGTAAATATTTCTGTACTCTGCATTTGCAAAGAGGTTATTGAAGCCAAGCTGGATTTGTCCGCGACCTGCATTTGCGGGATCACCATAAAGCGCGCCGATAAGGGAGAATTTGTTGTCCTTATTGATGGAGTAATCATACCAGATCTTGTTGTTTTCTTTATCGGACTTTTCTTCATCAATAGTCCAGTCAATATTCCAATACCAAACGAACTGGTCTATACAATCCTGGAAGGAAGCATCCAATGGAATAGTGTCCTTGTCAAAGGCGCTGATGTCCTCAAAGAATCCTTCAAGATCAAGTACGTTGCTTACCTCGTCGGGATTGTAATAGCATTTGTCAAAGAGCTCCTTATCAACCAACATGTAGGTGTACTCACCCATCTGAACGTTGTTAGGAATTGCATAGGTTGCACCATCGTACTTCACTCCGTTGAGAAGTGCGCTGGGAATATAGTCGTTAAGCTTCTTACCGGTAGTTCCGATATGCTCATCAAGAGGAATGATCCACTCGTTCTCAATATAGGTGTTATACATATCGAGTCCGGAAATGTATATAATATCGATCTGACCGGGAAGGGTCTCGGGATATACAAGCTCCTTGATGCCGAAATCATTTTCCTTGTACTGCTCATCAACTGCGTTGCTCTTTTTGTCATCCGCTTCCTCAAAGATAGTATCAAGGTCGATGTACTTCTCAAACTCGGGGTAGTACTTGATAAACTCCATACCGATTCTCTTAAGAGGAATATCGTTTCGGTCGGGGAACGCAGCCTTGAAATCGCTTATGTACTTCATAAGAGCTCTCTCTGCTCTTCCTGCATTAACTGTTTCAAGAGCGTACTCATCCATAGTCTTTTCGATCTCTGTAAAGTACTCATCCTCGGTGTAGAATACGAAATCTACGTTGATCTTATTCTTGGACTTGGTTATCTTGGAAAACTCATACTCGATTCGATCATAAGCATCCTTTATGTTCTTTGCCTCAACGTATCTTGCATCGGTCTGATCACCGCCACACACGTCGTTCAAAAATTTTTCGAGCTCCTCATCGGTGTTAAACACCTTTTTCTCGGTTATCATACGCATGGTAATGGTCTGTGCACCGAGGTCCTCGCTTACGTCTGCCGAGGTATTTTCTTCATCGGAGCATGCCGTGAATACCATAGGCAACACAAGGATCAAGCCCAAAAACAGGCAAAACAATCTTTTCTTCATGTTCAGTCTCCATTTCTGCCGCAGGTCGCGGCACAGAATATCCGTTTTCCACAAGGGAAACATAATTTTGTCAATTCGCAAAGGCGAAACAAAATGCTAAAACATATTTTACTACAAAATCATGATTTTGTCAAGTAATTATTTATTAATAAATATATCTTAAAGCATCGGTTTCAGCCAAGCAATCCACCGTCTTCGACAAGGCGATATGCAAGATACACAAAATCAACTCTTCGTTTTTGTGCACCAATGCGATTTCGTTGTGCTTTTTGCACATTTAATAACTCAAAAAATTTAACATTCGAAAGATAATTATTTACAAATTATCAATCAAGGAAACCTCTGAGATGTCTTGCACGGCTGGGATGACGGAGCTTTCTGAGTGCCTTAGCCTCGATCTGACGGATACGCTCTCTTGTAATATCAAACTCCTTACCAACCTCTTCAAGGGTTCTGGTTCTTCCGTCATAAAGACCGAAACGAAGCTTGATTACGTGCTCTTCTCTGGGAGTAAGGGTATGAAGCTCTCTCTCAATAACCTCACGAAGGATGGTAGAAGCCGCCGCATCTGCAGGAGCGGGGGTATCATCATCGGGGATGAAGTCGCCGAGGTGGCTATCTTCCTCTTCACCGATAGGAGTCTCAAGGGATACGGGATCTTGGGAGATCTTGAGGATCTCTCTTACCTTATCTGCGCTCATACCGATCTTATCACCGATCTCCTCTGCTGTAGGCTCACGACCCAGCTCCTGGAGCATCTGGCGGGAGTACTTGGTTACCTTGTGAATGGTCTCAACCATGTGAACGGGAATACGGATGGTTCTCGCCTGATCTGCAATAGCTCTGGTAATAGCCTGACGTATCCACCATGTTGCATATGTGGAGAACTTGTATCCCTTGGTGTAGTCGAACTTATCAACCGCCTTCATAAGGCCGAGGTTACCCTCCTGGATAAGGTCGAGGAAGTACATGCCTCTTCCGAGATACTTCTTCGCGATGCTTACAACGAGACGGAGGTTGGACTCAACAAGACGAGTCTTTGCGTCCTCATCGCCCTCAAGCATCCTTTCAGCCAATATTTTTTCTCCCTCGGAGTCAAGCAACGGAATGCGACCGATCTCCTTAAGATACTGACGAACAGGGTCGTCAATAGAAAGGCCCTCCTGCTCAAGAATCTTTTCCATGTTTGCGCTATTTTCAAACTTGGAAACTTCCTTTTCGATCTCCTCAAGCTCAGCGTTGGAAAGAGTGCCGGGAAGCGAAACTCCGCTATCCTCAAGTGCCTCATAGAGCTTATCAAGCTCGTCAACGTCAAAGTTCATTTCCTCAAGAGCCTGATCAAAATCCTCCTCGGAAAGACCGCTCTTCTTGCTCTTTTCTATGAGGTGCTCAACCTTTTTGGACTCGATCTCCTCGGTTGCCTCAAGTTCGGCAGTGCCGTTAAGTACTTCTTCCTTCATATTTAAACTTCCTTTCAAATTTTACACGTTTATTTTTTATTAGCACCGCGCTTGCTTTCCAGCAGACGGCGTATAGCATCTATAGAATCGGAATCATCCGTCTCGGAAAGTCCCTTTTCCTTTTTCAAGGCTTCTACACATCCGATAAATACGCTTTGACCGTTTTCGGTAAGCGCTCTTCTCTTCTGCACAAGACCTTGAAGTCTTCCCATTTCGTCGGGTGCGAAGAATTCACCGAGCATAGAGAAATCGTATCTGTCGTTTTTCTGCATCTCGATAACCTTTGCAAACACGCGGCGGTGGAAATCCGAGAAAAAATCACTCTCGGACAGTGCTATCTTGCCGTCCGCTACACCGTCACGGTACTCGTCGTACATAAGCAGAAGACCGATAACCGCCTCCTCGGCAGCTTTAGCCTTTATATTCTTTATAGCCTCTGTGTTTATCTTATCGCCAACTCCCATAGCTCCAAGACGAGCCTCTTGGGAGGTTTTTGCATTATAAGTCTTTATTTTTTTGCGTCTCAAGCTCTCAACGTCATTTTTCAGCCCCTCCTCGGGAAGCGAAAGCCGCTTTGCAGTGGCAGAGATATAAACGTCTCTTTCCACCTCACTCCAGACCTCGGAAATATACTCGCAAAGCTCCGCCGACGCCTTGATCTTGTCGGATGAGAGCGCAAGATTGTATTTTTGAAGTGTAGTTTCAAGCTTAAATTCAAATCCGGTGCGGCTGGCATCGAGAAGTCGCCTGAAGTTGTCTGCACCGTATTTTTTTATATACTCATCGGGGTCCTTTGCACCCTCCATGCGCAAAATTCGCACGTCAAGCCCAACCTCCGAAAGCATTCTGACCGCCTTTCTGGTCGCCGCCTGACCCGCCTCGTCCGAGTCGTAGGAGATTATGACCTGCTTTGTGTGCTTTGCCATAAGTCTCGCCTGCTCTTGAGTCAGCGCAGTGCCCAGTGTTGCCACGGCGTTTTCAAAGCCTGCGGCGTGAAGAGCAATAACGTCCATATAGCCCTCGCAAAGGATAAGACGCTCGGAACAATGATTTTTCGCAAAATTAAGCGCAAAAAGATTGCGACTCTTCTTAAATCCGGGGGTGTCGGAGGAGTTGAGATACTTGGGCTTGGAATCGTCCAGCACTCGTCCGCCAAAAGCGATGACGTCTCCCGAGGTATTGATTATGGGAAACATTACGCGATTACGGAACATATCGTTTGTCCACGTGCGCTCATTTCTCTCCATTTTTCGGCCAAGAAAGGCGACCTGTATCTCTTCGTCACCAAAGCCCAAGGATTTCAAGTGTTTAACCAAGCTATCATAACTGTTGGGTGCATAGCCCAGACCAAAACGCTTTATTATAACCTGAGGCAGCTTTCTGCTTCCCGCAAGATATTCCATGCCGCTCTTTCCCATATTGGGATCAAAAAGGCAAGCGCGGAAATATTTTGCCGCCGCCAGATTCATTTCCAAAATTCTCTTTTTACCAATGCCCTTTTCCTGCTCTCTATCATCCACCGTTATTGTTATTCCCGCTCTCTTTGCGAGAAATTCCACCGCCGAGGGATAATCAAGATTTTCCGATTTCATGGCAAAGGTGATAGCATCACCGCCGGCTCCGCAACCAAAGCAATAAAATGATTGGGTGGCAGGGAAAACCGTAAACGAGGGTGAGCGCTCGCTGTGATAGGGACAAAGTCCGCTAAAATTCGAGCCCGCGCGTTTGAGATTGACGTAAGAGCCGATAAGCTCAACTATGTCGTTTCTCTGGCGGATCTCTTCAATTACTTCTCTTGATATCATCATGATCTTCCCCTCCATATTTTAGGAACAAAAAGATCATTATATGTTTCGATAGCATATCTGTCGGTCATTCCCGAAAGGAAATCGGCAACACAGCGCTCAATGCCCTCATCATCAATATTCTTACGGTATGTTTCGGGCATTTTTTCGGGCTGCTTGCTATAAAACTCAAAAAGCTTTATAAGAAGCTCTTGGGATTTCGCCTCTTCTCTCTTGGCTACGGGATTCAGATATACGTTCTCGAAAAGGAAATCACGAAGGTCGCTCGTTGCCTTGCCCACCTCGTCACTCATAACGACGTAAGGCTGGTCGTAGCTAGTCTCAACGATAGAGCGAACCATTGTATTTATGCGCTCACTGTGGCGATGTCCAAGAATGCCGACAACGTCGGCAGGAATATCCTCTTCCCGGAGCACTCCCGCGCGGAACGCATCGTCTATATCGTGGTTTATGTATGCAATTCTGTCGGCATACTTAACGATAATTCCTTCAAGAGTTGACGCCATGCCTTTGCCGGTGTGATTTACTATACCGTCTCTTACTTCCCAAGTAAGGTTCAATCCCGTACCGCCGTTTTCCAGCTTTTCCACTACTCGCTTGCTCTGCTTGTAATGTGTAAATTCGGGATCGTAGCAGGTTTGAAGAGCCCGCTCTCCCGCGTGACCAAAGGGGGTGTGACCCAGATCGTGGCCCAATGCGATAGCCTCGGTAAGATCCTCGTTGAGGCGCAGTGCGCGGGCAATGGTGCGTGCGATCTGAGTTACCTCAAGGGTGTGTGTAAGTCTTGTTCTGTAATGATCTCCCGCAGGCGCCAGAAAAACTTGAGTTTTATGCATAAGGCGACGGAAGGACTGGGAGTGGATTATTTTATCTCTGTCTCTCTGGAACTCGGTTCTCATAGAGCTGGGAGTATAGGGATGATCCCTTCCCTTTGTATCTTCGGTCAAAAAGGCATACTTCGACAGTGTTTCCTTCTCTCTTTCAAGAAAAATATCACACATATTCATTTGGGAATCGAATTTCATATCTGCGCCTCCTTTCATAAAACCGTTTTAAAGCAAGCCCGCCGCAAGCGCATCGACAGCAAGCCTCCATTTTTAATGCTATATAATTAATATACGCCTAAAAGGCTGAAATCACTTTTTTTCGCCAATAAAATTTAATATTTTGCGTTCTTTTCGCTTTATTCGACCACTTGTACACTATTTGCACCGTAATCGACCGCACCATTTATAAAGGACGAGTTTTGAGTGGAAAACACCAGTCTCATATCTGACGAGCTTATATAATATTCCATCTCGTCGATCAATGCATAAAGCGCCGATCTTGTATTCACGTCTCTCACGTCCAACGCCACAAAATCACAAACCGCGCGGAGTCTGGGCACAATATATACTCCCATGCCGGTCAGTTTAACGTCATCGGGAGAAGCAAGCACACCCAAGGCGCTCTTTTCCGAAGCCTTCGCCAAATCGCTGACAAACCTCTCCATCTCATCGATGTTCTCTTCCGTAGGCTTAAGTCCGATTATCAGAATATCGTCAACTCCGCTTTTAGCCGCCTCATTGATAAGTGCGATCTCATACGCCTTAAGAATTTCTCTCTTGTAAGCATCGGTCTCGTCAAAAGCCGTGGAATAAAAATAGGTGCAAACGTATCCGCCCTCATTCTTGATAGCCGCCACCGCGTCTGCAGGAATTCGGCTACCCATATTGTCGGTAGAGCCGCTAAAGGATGCCGCCACGTCGGAATGATAGGTGATATAGCCGTCCTCGTCTCTGAGACACACCGAAAAATCGGTAATTCCGATAGAGATATAATATCCCGTACCAAGTCCCCAGGAGTATTCGTGAGCGTTGACTACCTTTACCGCTCGGTCTCCCGAGTAATAATCCTTTACCAAGGTCGCGCTCGACATGTCGCTGCCCTGATGCTCGTCAGCCATCCTGCCCAAGGCAAGACCTGCCGCCACGGAAATAGCAACCGAAAGCAAAAGAAAGGCAACAAGTGCAAAAATTATCGCTACAACTCGTTTAGCGCGACCGCCGGACGAGGTGCGTCTCGAATATCTTCTTATTCTAACACGCCTTCCCATGCTTTCCTCCTATATGGTTTATTTTTTGATCTTATTTTACGTCAATCAGCTCAAGGCTGTCGAAATATTCGTTTCCCGCAAAAGAAAGAACTTCTTTCTCTGCATCCATCTGCTCTTTAAGCACCGCATAGCGGTAATAGGAGAGCAGGGTCTCAACCTGAGCCTTTACGTCATCCTCCTCTTTGGGGAGCCTCATAATAACAAAGTAGCCATCCTCGGTCTCAATAACGTCGCTGACTTCGTACTCGTCAAGAGCGAATGCCGCCGCCTCGTACTTGTCACCCATCTGACCGTAGGTGAAATAAGAGCCGTTTCCGGTGGTGGAGATTCCCTGTATCATAGGAGCCCTGCCAATTTCGGAATACATTGCATCCCTTCTTGCCCCCTCCTGCCAGATTTGAGCGACGTTTAATGCCGCTTCTTTCGCTCTTTCAAAGCCGTTGTAATCCTCAACCGCATCCCACTGGTGAGGATAGTAGACATGAACCGTTCTTGCCCAATCCTCGCTATCCATTACGTAATCGATAAACTCGGGCAGGCTCTGCTCGTCATACTCAATTCCCATGTTGTTCTCTGCAACGTATTGGAGAAGCTCACCCTCAAGATATTCCACCTTGAAAAGAAGTCTTAAAACACTATCCGTAATGTTATTTTTCTTAAGCCACTCCTTGTATTTATCTACACTGCCGCCAAAGTCGGTCTTAACAACGTTCTTGATGCTGTCATTAACGTAGGACTTCGCCGCATTGGAGTCTGCATTTATACCGTACTTTTCGCAAAGAGACAAAATTACATAGTTATTCTCAACGTCAGCCATAACGCGCTCTTCGAGAATACGCTCGTATTCTGCCTTGCCCTCGGCGTCAAGCTCGTCGTACTTATCCATCTCGGAGTCGAGGGATGCTCTATGCAAAAGGGTGATATAGCGGAGCTCCTCGTATCTCACCTCAAAATCGCCAACAGTTCCAACAACTCTTGCCTCTTCCTCGGTGCTTTCAATGGGTCTGATCCAGTTGAAGGCAAGAACGACCGCCAAAATAATAGCGGCAACAACAACCACTCCCACAACACTCGCGGCAATTATTTTCTTTTTAGTCAACCATTTTCCACTTACAATTTCTCCCGGTTGCTGGGGGAGCCTTTTTTTATTTTTAGCCATAGTTTTCTCCATTCAGATTTATAAAACTGCATAATAGCCCAATATAACATCTTATTATACTACAACATTGTGAATGTTCTGTGAATTGCGCACCTTTTTCGGTGATAATTTGCGAAAAATCACGATTATTTGGTTTATTTTCAAAAAAGTATTTGCAAAATCGATTTTTTGTGTTATACTGAAATAAATAATTGATATTTCAGCAATGGAGGAAATATTATGGCTGCAGAATATGCAATACCGTTATCAAAAATAGAAAAAGAATTCGCTCTTGAGCGCATTGTCATTCCCGAGAATTACGATGAGATAAAGGTAGAAAACCGCGAGGTCAACCGTCCCGGTCTCGCCCTCACCGGATTTTACGAAATATTTGAAAAATCCCGCATAAGCCTTATCGGAAATGCGGAGCATCGCTATCTTCTCCGCCTTGACGATGAGGATAGGAAAAAGAAAATTCAGGATTATATCGATGCACAGCCCATCGCGGTAATCTTCACCTCCAACCTTCCCGTGTTTGACGAGCTTATCGAGGCGGCAATCAAGGGCAGCGTTCCCGTCCTCCGAACCAAAGAAAATACCAGTGCGTTTATGGCGGCAATCATCGGCTCGCTTAATACACACCTGGCTCCCAGAATCACACGCCACGGCGTTCTCGTCGAGGTGTACGGCGAAGGTCTTTTGCTACTGGGCGACAGTGGCGTTGGTAAGAGTGAGACCGCTATCGAGCTTGTAAAAAGAGGTCACCGTCTAATTGCAGATGATGCGGTTGAGATCAAAAAGGTATCTGCAAAGACCCTCGTAGGCTCTGCCCCCGAGATCATCCGACACTACGTTGAGCTTCGCGGCATCGGTCTTATCGACGTGCGCCGCATATTCGGTATGGGTGCGGTCAAGGAGACCGAAAAGATCGACCTTGTTATCAATCTTGAAAACTGGATCGAGGGCAAAATGTACGACAGACTTGGACTTGACGAGGAAAAGATTGACATTCTCGGTAATGAAATTCCCGCAATCACCATTCCCGTAAAGCCCGGTCGAAACCTCGCCATTATCCTTGAGATCGCGGCGATGAACAACCGCCAGAAGAAGATGGGATACAACACCGCAGAGGAGTTCAACAAGAGACTTCTCGAGCAGATAGGCGGCAGTTTCTAATGATATTGCTCACAAGCGCCAAAATGCCCGACGGACTCCAAAAGCACACCCTTGCATCCGCCGTCGGGCTGATGTTTTCAAACGAAAATAATCGAGAATATATCCAAAAGATCGAAAACCGCGCAGACACTCCCGCCTGCGAAAGCCTTTTCGCTCTCGCCCTGCTTTATGAGCAGATTTTATCTCTTCCCTGCCGCGTGGATACCTCGAGTCTCGTATTTGATAGAAATGAGATGGGCAAGCCTTATTTTAAGGACTCGGACGTGAAATTCAATATCAGCCATTCCCACGGATATGTGGCTTGTGCCGTGTCTCACGGCGAAGAGGTGGGTGTTGATATAGAAGCGTCCAACGTCAGCGCAGAAAGAGCGACCAGATTGGCTCAAAGGTATTTTGGCGAGGATGACTGCTCCGCTATTTCCGCCGCCCCCAAAAAATTCGCCCGAACTTGGAGCGAAAAGGAAGCAAAAGCCAAATTTTTCGGTGATAGCCTCACCAATTTGCTTGAAAAAGAGAAAAATATCAGCAAAAATCCCGATTTGAACGAAATAACACTCCATAAATTCTCGCACGGTGAGATTCCCATAACCCTTTGTACCAAAAGGACTTTTTCGACGATTTGCTATTACACCCAGCAGTGATTGACTCGTGCCCCAATAATTTTTTTGAATTTTTTTTGATTTTTTTCAAAAAACCTATTGACAAAAGTGTCGAACCGTGGTATAATATCCAAGTCGTAAAGATACGGCCCATTGGTCAAGCGGTTAAGACGCTAGCCTCTCACGCTGGAAACTCGGGTTCGATTCCCGGATGGGTCACCAATAAAAAAATGCAGAGTAGCATCGCTACTCTGCTTTTTTTATTGCTGCTCGCTTACCGAATCTGAACCCGCTACCAGCCGCCTGCGGCTTGGTAAATATGTGCGATAGATCAGCTTGGGTATAAAAAACACCTTGTCGCACATGAGGGTTCTGATTCCCGGATGGGTCACCATAAAAAAGAACAGGAGCACAAAAGTGCTCCTGTTCTTTTTTATGCGACTTTTCTGGGCCGCAGAGAACTCCGACACCAAAAATCGCTTGCGATTTTTGTGTAAAGGTTCTTGATTCTCACGCTCGCGCTTGCGCGAACTTGCCGAGTTTGGCTGCGCCAAACTCCGCCGGATGGGGTAACTTTACATATCGTTCAAATTTTGATTTGTAGGCGAGTTTGAAAATGTAAAACCACGCCGTTTTGTCAATTTAAATTGTTCGTTCACGGGACGTCGAGGGCGCCGTCCCCTACGACCACGAAATTGTCCAAAATCCTTCTACGGCAACAAAATGGCAGACGTTTAAAACCGTAGGGG
>JAZOMF010000089.1:0-11169 GCA_045653805.1 Eubacteriales bacterium | reverse complement strand
GCTTTTGTTATACTTATAGTAGTAAAACTGTGCGTATATCCATGTATTACTATCAAAGAAACGGGAGAAATATATGAAGTCTTGTCAAGTTGTTATTACCAATGCGAGCGGTTTGCATGCCAGACCCGCTACCTTCTTCATTCAGAAGGCGAACAGCTACAGATGCTCGATTTGGATCGAGAAGGAAGAGCGCAAGGTAAATGCAAAGAGCCTTTTGGGCGTTTTGTCTTTGGGAATTGCTAAGGGCATGTCTGTGACTCTGAGCGCAGACGGACAGGATGAAGAGCTTGCACTGCAGGGCTTGCAGGCATTGATCAATTCCGGCTTTTCCGAATAAGAGCGCAAAGCTTGTATGAAAACGGTGTGAAGGACATGGGGAACGAATGTCCACACACCGTTTTTTGCCATTTTGAAGGAAGGAGATTGCCATGTCCGACAATACAGCAAGATTGCAGCGATTGCTGGATAAAGCAAACTCGTTGCCCCTGTGTCCCGGCGTGTACATCATGAAGGACGCCGCAGGCAAGGTCATTTACGTGGGAAAATCCCGCAAGCTCAAAAATCGCGTGTCGCAGTATTTTCAGAATAGCGAAAAGAATGCAAAGACCGCAGGAATGGTTAGAGCGGTAAAGGATTTCGATTATTATGTTTGCGACACCGAGATCGAAGCACTTTCTCTTGAAAATACACTTATCAAGCAGTATAATCCAAAATATAACATAAGATTGAAGGACGCGAAAAGCTATCCATATATCAAAATCACCGATGAGCTTTATCCTCGTCTTGTTATGACGAGAACAAGAGGAGAGAGCGGCAAATATTTCGGCCCTTATTCGGGAACGAGTACGGTTTTTTCGGTCATTAACGGTCTTTCCTCGATCTTGGCTCTGCCAACCTGTAAGCGGAGCTTCCCCCGTGACATCGGCAAGGAGCGTCCCTGCCTCTATTACCAAATGAACAGATGCTGTGGTGTTTGCACGGGCAAGGTCGATCCAGAAGAATATCTGGAAAGAATCAAACATGCCGCTGACATTTTGCGCGGTAACACCGCGGCGGTCAAGCGCGAGCTCACCGAGCAAATGTACGATCACGCCGAAAACGAGAGATACGAGCTTGCGGCAAAGTGCCGCGATACCGTCGCCGCCCTTGACCGCCTTGGTCAGAAGCAAAAGGTGGTTGCGCCCTCGGATACCGAGCATGATATTATTGGTCTTTATAACGATGACCTCTGTTCCTGCGTTTCGGTATTCTTTATCCGTGACGGAGCGGTGAGCGATAAACAAGAATTTGTATTCGGCGCGGAGCGAATTTTGGACGAGCAGAATATAACCTCTTTTATCTGCGAGCTTTACCAGATAAGGGAATACATCCCTAAAAGCATACTTTTGTCTTTTGCGCTGGAGGACGAGGAAATAGAGACCCTTTCCGCGTATCTTTCGCTTCGCGCGGGTAGAAAGGTCACAGTCCGCACACCCGAGCGTGGTGACAATAAGACCCTTTGCGAAATGGTGCGCGACAATGCCGCAGAGAGGGCGAAGAACTACCGCAACGAGGCGGAGAAGGACGAAAAGGTCTTGCTTCGTCTGTCTGAATTGCTCTCGCTTGAGACCTATCCCGAAAGGATTGAGGCTTACGATATTTCCAATCTCGGCCACGAGCATATCACCGCAGGAATGATAGTCACCGAGGGTACAAGGTTTAAAAAGAGCGACTATCGAAGCTTTAAAATCGCATCGGTCAAGGACGGAACCGACGACTACCGGAGTATGCGCGAGGCACTGTCTCGCCGTCTTGCCCATCTTGATGACGAGAGCGGCTCCTTTTCGCAGTTGCCCGACCTTATTTTGCTGGACGGCGGTCGCGGTCACGTTTCGGTTGTCCGTGAGTTGCTGGGCGAGATGAATATTGACATCCCCGTTTTCGGTATGGTCAAGGTCGATTATCATAAGACGAGAGCCCTCTGCACCGAGCACGAGGAGATAAGCATAGCTCACGAAAATGCGCTTTTCGTGTTTATTTATAAGATCCAAGAGGAGGTTCACCGTTTTACTGTTTCCAAAATGGATAGTGCAAAGCGAAAGACTCTTACCACCTCTTCACTGACCAAAATTGAAGGTATCGGCGATGCCAAGGCGAAAACTCTTCTTAAAGCCTTTGGCGGTATTGGAAAAATAAAGACCGCCACACCTGAGGAGATCGCTGCCGTTAAAGGCATCGGCGAAAAGGATGCAAAGAAAATTTTTGAGTATTTTCACAAAGAAGGAACAAAACAATGATGCGAATTATTACGGGCAGAGCCCGAGGAATAAAGCTGAATACTCTCGAGGGTGAAAACACTCGGCCTACGAGCGAGAGAGCCAAGGAAGCGATGTTTTCGATGATTCAATTTGACATTGAGGGCAGAGAAGTCCTCGACCTGTTTGCAGGTTCGGGTCAGATGGGTCTTGAGGCGGTGTCAAGGGGTGCGGCAAGCGCAACCTTTGTTGACAAAAGTAAGGACGCCGCAAAGATAATCAATCAAAACATCGAAAAAACCAAGCTCTCGGAGTTCTGCCGACTTTTCAACAGCGACGTGCAGGATTTTATCCGCGTGACGAGAGGCAAAAAGCAGTATGACGTGGTGTTCATCGACCCACCCTACGCGCTCCGTGCAGTTGCCCCCGTTCTTAAAACACTTCTTGACGGAAATATGCTCAAGCCCACGTCCATTATCGTTTGCGAGAGTGAGGAGGCAGATATTTTTGAAAATGACACCTCTCTTGGCGAAAAATTTGAGATAATCAAGAAAGCAAAATACGGTATGGCGCATATTACTATCGTAAAACCAATTATCTGACGAAAGGAGCTTTATTTTATGAGAATTGCACTCATTCCCGGCAGCTTTGATCCCATAACTCTGGGTCACGTTAATATAATCGAGCGCGCCGCAAAGATGTTTGACAAGGTAGTGGTTGCGGTGATGATAAACGATTCTGCAAAGTATCACGAGGGACTTTCGTCCAAGCAATATATGTTTACTATGGGGGAGCGACTTGAGATAGCTCGACTTTCGGTATCTCATATCGAGAATGTTGAGGTAATAGCGAGTGCAGGTCTGCTTATTGACCTTTTTGATGAGATAAATGCTACCGCCATCGTCAAGGGTGTTCGCAACTCTGCCGACCTTGAATACGAAATGATCCACGCAAAGTGGAACAAGGCTCATAACAATAGAGCCGAAACTCTTTTCCTGCCTGCCGACGAGAGCTTGATGTCGGTCAGCTCCACCGAGGTAAGAAGAATCATCGAAACGGGCAAATTTGAAAATTTAAGTGGAATTTTATCCGAAAACGTGCTGGAGTATATTAAAAGAGCGAATAATTGTTAAAAAATAGATTGATTACGATGAAAGGACGGTCGCTATGGACTCTTTTAAGCTGAAAAGTGAATACAAGCCCACGGGCGACCAGCCTGAGGCTATCGCGGAGCTTGTAAAGGGAATTCGTGAGGGCAAAAGGATGCAGACCCTTCTGGGCGTTACTGGCTCGGGAAAGACCTTTACTATGGCGAATATTATCGAGCAGGTCAACAAGCCTACTCTTGTTTTGGCGCACAATAAGACCCTCGCGGCGCAGCTTTGTACCGAGTTTCGTGAGTTTTTCCCCGATAATGCGGTTGAATATTTCGTTTCTTATTACGATTACTACCAGCCCGAGGCGTACATCCCCGGTAAGGATATGTATATCGAAAAGGATGCGCTCGTTAACGAGGAGATAGACCGTCTCCGTCACAGCGCAACAAGCTCTCTTTTTGAACGTCGTGACGTTATCATTGTTGCCAGTGTGTCCTGCATCTACTCCCTCGGTGAGCCGGAGGAATATAAAGACCTGCTTATATCTCTTCGCCCCGGTATTTTGATGTCCCGCGAGGAGCTTATCCGCCGTCTTATTTCAGTCAGCTATACCAGAAATGACCTCAATTTAGTCCGTGACTCCTTCCGTGTGCGCGGCGATGTGGTTGAGATAATCCCTGCAAGCATGAATGAGCGAGCTATCCGCGTTGAGTTTTTCGACGATGAGATAGACCGCTTATCCGAGATAAATATAGTTACGGGAGAGGTGCTTCGCAATCTTTCCTATTATCCCATCTACCCTGCCACCCACTACGCCGTGTCCGACGAAAAGAGAGAAAAGGCGATTGGCGAGATATACGCCGAAATGGTGGATAGAGCCAAGTGGTTTGAAGAAGAGGGCAAGCTTATCGAGGCGCAGAGAATCACCGAGCGAGTTAAATATGATATGGAAATGCTCCGCGAGGTAGGCTTCTGCTCGGGCGTTGAAAACTATTCAAGAGTGCTTTCGGGCAGACCTGCGGGTTCAACTCCTTTTACACTTCTGGACTATATGCCAAAAGACTTTTTGCTCTTTGTGGATGAGTCTCACGTAACGCTTCCTCAGGTGCGGGGAATGAGCGGGGGAGATACGGCGAGAAAGAAAAATCTTATAGATTTCGGCTTCCGTCTGCCCTCGGCTTATGATAACAGGCCTCTTTATTTTGAGGAGTTTGAAGAAAGAATAAATCAGGCGGTATTCGTCAGCGCGACACCCGGAGATTACGAGGGCGAGCATAGCGAGGCTACCGTCGAGCAGATAATTAGACCTACGGGTCTGCTTGATCCTGAGGTTGAGGTGCGCCCCATCGAGGGGCAGATCGATGACCTTATGGGCGAGATCCGCATTCGAGCAGAGAAGGGCGAGAGGGTGCTTGTTACCACTCTCACCAAGAAAATGGCGGAGGACTTGACCGATTACCTCGCTGATAACGGCATCAAGGTGCGCTACATCCACTTCAACGTGGACACTATGGAGCGAATGGAGATAATTCGTGACCTTCGACTTGGCGTTTTCGACGTGCTTGTGGGAATCAATCTGCTCCGCGAGGGCTTGGATATTCCCGAGGTCTCGTTGGTTGCAATTCTCGATGCCGATAAGGAAGGTTTCTTGCGTGCCGAGAGGTCGCTTATTCAGACCATCGGACGCGCGGCGCGAAATAGCGAGGGTAAGGTCATAATGTACGCCGACACGGTCACAGGCTCGATGGCAAAGGCGATTTCCGAGACCAACCGCCGCCGCAAGATTCAGGACGATTATAACAAAGCCCATGGAATCGAGCCCAAGACCGTTATCAAGGGCGTCCGCGACGTTATCGACATCAGCGGCAAGAATTCCGATAAGGGAACAGAGGGCAAGGGAAGAAAGCCAAAGAAGATGTCTGCCGCCGAGCGAGAAAAGATGATCGAAAAGCTCACAAGCGAGATGAAGAGCGCCGCAAGAATGCTCGAATTTGAAAAAGCGGCGTATCTCAGGGATGAGATTAAGAAACTCAGAGAAGGGTAAGGTTGCGAGCCTCCGGCGGCAAGCTTTTTAGGCAAAAAGCTTGGCAAAAACCTTCCCAAAGAATAAATGTTGTTGCAGACGGTTTAGTTTTTGTAACGGTGGAGTTTTCTGTTATGTAAATCTGCTACCGTGTTGCAAGTTGGTTTTGAGTTTTAAGTAAAAATTTCTTGGAAAGTTTTGAAAGGTCAAGGAAAACTTTTTCTAAAAGTTTTCTTTGTGGGGTGTGGGGAGAATCCCCACGAGTAAATAATGGAAAAATACGTTAGCATAAAGGGCGCGCGCGTCCACAATTTGAAAAATATTGACGTAAAGATACCGAGAGACAAGCTTGTTGTACTGTCGGGACTTTCGGGTAGCGGAAAGTCGTCCTTGGCGTTTGATACTATCTACGCTGAGGGTCACCGCCGCTTCGTTGAGTCGCTTTCCAGCTATGCGAGAATGTTCTTGGGGCAGATGGACAAGCCCGACGTGGACTCCATCGACGGGCTTTCACCGTCTATCTCCATAGACCAGAAAACTACGTCAAAGAACCCCCGATCAACGGTGGGAACGGTCACCGAGATATACGATTATCTCCGTCTGCTTTACGCGAGAATCGGTATTCCGCACTGTCCTGTCTGCGGCAAGGAGATACGCCGACAGACCGTTGACCAGATAATCGAAAAGATATTGAAGCTGCCCGAGGGAGAGCGATTTTTGGTCGCCGCGCCCGTTATAAGAGCGCAAAAGGGTATGCACGAAAAGGTTTTTGAAAGCGCAAAGAAGAGCGGATACGTCCGTGTCCGCGTTGACGGAAGCCTTTACGATCTCAGCGAAGAGATCAAGCTCGATAAGAATAAAAAGCACTCCATAGAGGTCATTGTTGACCGTCTTGTAATGCGCGAGGGCATCAGAGCGCGACTATCTGATTCGGTTGAAAGCGCGTTGAGCCTTGCCGATGGCAGACTTATGATAGTCACCGTGCCGAGGGGGGATGAAGAGGGTGAAATTTTGACCTTTTCACAGTCCTACGCCTGCGAGGAGCACGGAATTTCTGGCGGTGACCTTGAGCCGAGAATGTTTTCATTCAACAATCCTCAGGGCGCGTGTCCTCATTGCTCGGGTCTTGGTGACACAAGACGAATTGCGGTTGAGAGACTTATTCCCAACAAAAAGCTGTCCCTTTCGGAGGGTGGAATCAACGTAAACGGCTTCAAAACTCTTGAAGAAGAGAGCTGGAACGGCCCGCTTTTCGCGGCGGTTGGCGCGAGACACGGCTTCGATCTTGACACTCCCATTGAAAAATTCTCCAAGGATGCATTCGATAAATTGCTTTACGGCACGGGCGACGAAACCTATGACGTAGTTCGATATTTCGGCGGCGAGGCGCATAAAAAGAGCGCAAAGTTTGAGGGGCTTATCCCCATGATAGAGCAGAGAATGCAGTACGGCATGAGCGCGGACTACTATGAGCAGTTTGTAGAGGAAGCACCTTGCCCCCATTGTAACGGTCAAAGACTTAATCCTATGTCGCTGGCGGTCACCGTTGGAGGACTTAATATCTATGAGCTTTGCTCGCTTTCTATTGAAAATGCGCTCTCTTTCGTCAACTCTTTGGAGCTCAGCGACACCGAGCAGGCGATAGCACGCGATATTTTGAAAGAGATCCGCGCGCGACTTGGTTTCCTTGTCAGCGTTGGACTTGATTACCTCACAATGTCTCGCAAGGCGGGCACGCTTTCGGGTGGTGAGGCGCAGAGAATCCGACTTGCAACGCAGATTGGCTCGTCGCTTGTAGGTGTGCTTTATATCCTTGACGAGCCCAGCATCGGTCTCCACCAGAGAGATAATTCCAAGCTTATAGCCACCCTCAAAAAGCTCCGCGACCTTGGAAACACGGTCATTGTTGTTGAGCATGACGAGGAGACTATGGAGGAATCCGACTATATCGTTGACATCGGCCCCGGTGCGGGAATCCACGGCGGCGAGGTGATTGCCGTGGGCACACCCGAGGAGATCAGGGCAAATCCCGACTCAATTACCGGTGCGTACCTATCGGGCAGAAAGAGAATTGCCGTGCCTTCCGAAAGACGCGAGGGCAACGGTCTTTTCCTAATGGTCAAGGGTGCGGAAGAGCATAACCTCAAAGGCATTGACGTGACCATTCCTCTTGGAAAATTCGTTTGCGTGAGCGGAGTTTCGGGTAGCGGAAAGTCCTCTCTTGTCAACGGCATACTTTACCCCAAGCTGGCGCATGATTTAAACGGCGCAATCGCTTACCCCGGCAAGTGCGAGGGCATTGAGGGTACCCAAAACCTTGACAAGGTAATTTGCATCGACCAGAGCCCCATCGGGCGTACTCCGAGGTCTAATCCTGCGACATATACCGGACTTTTCACCGACATCCGCGAGCTTTTTGCCTCCACCAAGGATGCAAAGGCGAGAGGATACCTGCCCGGCAGATTTTCCTTTAATACAAAGGGCGGTCGCTGTGAAGCCTGCGAGGGCGACGGTGTGAAATGTATCGAAATGCACTTCCTGCCCGACGTTTACGTCAAGTGCGACGTCTGCCACGGCAAGAGATACAACACCGACACTCTTGAAGTGAAATATAAGGGTAAAAATATCTTTGACGTACTTGATATGTCGGTTGAAGAGGGACTTTATTTCTTCGATGGACTCCCCAAGATCAAAAAGAAGCTTCAGACCCTTTATGACGTTGGTTTGGGCTATATAAAGATAGGTCAGTCGTCTACCACCTTGTCGGGCGGCGAAGCGCAGAGAGTAAAGCTTGCAACCGAGCTTTCAAAGCGCAGTACGGGCAAGACCATCTACATTCTCGACGAGCCTACCACGGGTCTGCACACCGCAGACGTGGCAAAGCTGCTTGAGGTCTTGCAAAAGCTTTGTGACAGTGGAAACACCGTCCTCGTTATCGAGCATAATCTTGACGTTATCAAGTCGGCGGACTATATCATTGACCTCGGTCCCGAGGGCGGTGACGGCGGCGGAAGAATTGTTGCCACGGGTACGCCCGAAGAGGTCGCTCTCGTTGAAGGCTCTTATACAGGTCAGTATCTCAAAAAATGGCTGAAAAGATAATAATTTAGAATAGAAAAGGCAACGCTTCGGCGTTGCCTTTTGTTTTCAAGTTCATATGTGTTTTATACGTTCATTTTCTGCCCGCGTCGGCAGAAAATGAACCAAAAGAACGCCGCTCAAGGGGAAAGGGTCTTGGACGAGAAAAAGCGAACATGCCGCATTTTCTCGACCTGCAACATCCTCTCCCCTTAAGAAACCCCTCTCCTGTCGGCTACGCCGACGAGATGGGCTCGTCAGTCTTTCTTGGTGCGTTCCCCTGGCAATCTTAAGCTGTAGCCGTGATCTCACTTAAATTTGAAGAATTGTAATGTGAGCAATATTTGCGTACGGGAAGATGTTTTGAATTTATGAGTGTGTTATTGTAGTAAGTTTGCCCTCACGATACCAACCCACGGGGTTGGGGGTCACGGGGGAGGGGATGTTTTAAAAATCCGCCTTTGTTTTTTTGATGCTTTATTCTTAGTGCGGATTTTTAGAACTAACTCCTATCCCCCGTGCGGCGTTCTTTTGGTTCGTTTTCTGTCGCTGGTGACAGAAAATGAACATATAAAATTCTTTAATTTGCACAAAAATATAGACATCTCTCGATTTTAGTGATATAATAATAAAAAACACACCGTCAACACACCATTTTTAATTTACTTATGCCACATCCAATCAAACATTTTAAAACCATAACGAAGCACCGCCATGCCGTTATTCGCCACTGCTTTAAGTGCGGAATCGGCTTTCAGGGGCTTTTCCATGACCTTTCAAAATACTTTCCCACCGAGTTCATCCCCGGTGCAAAATACTATGTTGGCACAAAGAGCCCCAACGAAAAGGAGAGGGAGGTCTATGGCTACTCTCTCGCTTGGATGCACCACAAGGGGCGCAACAAGCACCATTTTGAATACTGGGTCGATATAAATATGCAGAGCAAGCGCTATGAGCCTGTGCCTATGCCCAAGAGATATGTGACAGAAATGTTTTGTGACCGCGTTGCGGCTTGCAAAATATACCGCGGCAAGGACTACACCGATTCAGCGGCTCTGGAGTATTATCTCCGTGGAAATGCTCGCGCCAAGATGCACGCGGAGACCGCAGACCAGCTTGAAGAGTGGCTCCGCATGCTCGCCGAAAAGGGAGAGAAGGAGACCTTTGCGCACATAAGAAAAGCAAATAAAATGAATAAAAAATAGCCCTAAATGAGTGCCCGTAATTGCGCGGTCACTCATTTTTTATGTAGCGGAAAAGGTCTATTATTTGTGTGTTTAAACGTGGATTCATAATATAGCCCCCGATATGAATATAGTATAGGTAAAGGGGTGATTTTTATGAAAATGAATTCGATTTTTACAAAGCTTGCGGTAATTTTACTTATACCGATCATCGTCTGCTCCTGCTTGTCAGTAACTGCATTTGCAGAGAAAAGCTTGTCGGCAGAGCAGCAGGATAATTTCACGGAGCCTGTTCGTGATTCGTTGAATTTAAACTGCAAAAGTGCTATTTTGATGGAGGCAAATACCGGGTGCGTTTTGTACGAGCAGAACGCCGATGAGGCTTTTCCCCCCGCATCGGTCACCAAGGTAATGACTCTGCTTTTGGTGGTGGAAGCCATCGACGCGGGCAAGATAAAACTTGACGATATTGTTACCACAAGCGAGCGCGCGGCAGAGATGGGCGGATCGCAGATCTATCTTGAGGTTGGCGAGCAGATGAGTGTTGAGGATATGCTCAAAAGCGTTATCATCGCCTCGGCAAATGATGCCGCCTGCGCTCTTGCCGAGTTTGTGGCGGGGAGCGAGACGGCTTTCGTAAAGGCGATGAACGACAAGGCGCGAGAACTTGGCATGGTCAATACCACATTTGAAAACACCAACGGGCTTGACGATACGGCGAAAAACCACCTTACCAGCGCCAGAGATATTGCCATTATGTCGAGAGAGCTTATAAAGCACAAGAAAATTCTCGAATACAGCTCAATTTGGACGGATACCGTGCGAAACGGACTTTTTGGATTGACCAATACCAACCGTTTGGTTAGGTATTACAACGGTTGCACGGGCCTTAAAACGGGGTCTACCAGCAAGGCGGGATTTTGTGTATCTGCAACCGCAGAGCGAGACGGTGTTAGCCTTATTTGCGTCATTATGGGCGCAGAAAGCTCGGACACGAGAAACCAAGCGGCAACCTCTTTGCTCAACTGGGGATTTGCAAATTACGGGATTTTTAAACACACTCCAAAGGAGCTGGACCCTATAAATGTCATGGGGGGAGTTGAGGGTAAGGTCGCACTCGAATACGAGCCATTCTCATTTGTGACCGAGAAGGCAAATGTCGGAAAAATCCGGTACAAGGTCGAGCTGCCCGAGTATGTAAGCGCCCCTTTGAAGAAGGGAGATAAGGTGGGCGAGGTCATCTTTATTCTTGACGGCAAGGAGATAGGAAGAGTTCCTGTCACTGCAAGTGATACGGTGACGAAAATTGGCTTTGGTGAGGTCTGGCGCAGAATGCTTGGAAGGTTTTTGTTGAAGTAGGTAAATTGAAGTTTATCGGTGAGAGGGGCGACACCATACGCCGTAGGGGAGTGGCTTGCGCCTCCGTTAACGAACATTTAAATTCAACGAGCGGGACGCCGAGGACGTCGTCCCCTACGAATTTGAAATCGTTAAAACACCTTCTACGGCAAACAAATTGGCAATCGTTTTAGACCGTAGGGGACGACGTCCTC
>JAZOMF010000088.1:0-8505 GCA_045653805.1 Eubacteriales bacterium | reverse complement strand
ACCCTCAACGGTGTAAGAGCTTTCGATAACATCACGAAGCTTTGCAATCTCTTCCTCTGTAAGATCCTTTGCTCTGGTGTCAGGATTGACACCGGTTGCTGCAAGGATGTCGTTAGCGCTCTTGCGTCCGATACCATAGATGTAGGTAAGTGCGATCTCTACGCGCTTGTTGTTCGGAATATCAACACCTGCTATACGTGCCATTCTGTATTACCTCTCTGTTTAGATTGAGTTGGATCAAAGTCGACGTATCTCGAATTAACCCTGCTTCTGCTTGTGCTTGGGGTTCTCGCAGATAACCATGACTTTACCTTTTCTCTTAATGATCTTGCATTTCTCGCAGATCTTCTTAACGGACGGTTTAACCTTCATTTTCTGTAAACCAACCTTTCTTTAGAGTATTTTTGTAAAATCGTTTTTTTATTTTGAGCGCCAGGTGATACGTCCCTTTGTAAGGTCGTATACCGAAACCTCTACGGTTACGTGGTCGCCCTGTAAAATTCTGATATAATTCATTCTAAGCTTTCCCGACAAATGAGCGGTGACGATGTGCCCGTTGGGAAGCTTTACCTTGAAGACGGCGTTGGGAAGTACCTCAACTACCTCGCCTTCAAATTCAATAACGTCATCTTTCGGCATATTTACCTCTTCAAATGTTTCAAAATTGTTGAAATCTTAACTCAAAAATCCGATTCGAGCTGTGTCATTACGATAACTCCGTTGCTCGTAAGAGCCACTGTGTTTTCGTAGTGCGCTGCAAGAGAGCCGTCTGCTGTTTTTACCGTCCAGCCGTCCTGCATCTCCTTGACACTCTCACTGCCTACGTTTACCATAGGCTCGATCGCCAGCGTCATGCCTGCGCAAAGTCTTGTTCCCCTGCCCTCTGTTCCGTAGTTGGGAACGTCGGGAGTTTCGTGAAGATCGTGGCCTATACCGTGTCCGATATATTTCTTAACAGTAGAAAAGCCGTTTGCAACTACGTGGGCGTTGATTGCATGACCAACGTCACCAAGTCGATTGCCAACCTGAAGCTTTTCGATACCCGCAAAGAAGCTTTCTCTCGTTACACGGATAAGCTTTTCCGCTTCTTCACTGACCTTGCCAACGGGAATCGTTCTTGCGGCATCTCCGTGATAGCCCTTGTAAAATGCTCCAACGTCGATCTTCACTATGTCGCCCTCGCGAAGAATTCTCTTCTTAGAGGGGATACCGTGAATGACCTCATCGTTGATGCTGATGCAAGCGCTTCCGGGGAAGCCGTGGTATCCGAGGAAGGAGGGCTTAGCACCGCTTTTCTCGATATGATTTCTAATGATCTTATCAAGCTCATAGGTGCTGATGCCCTCGCGGATGTTTTCGCGAGCCACAAGGAGCGCCTCGCCCGTAATTCTTCCCGCTTCCATCATTTCTTTGATCTGTTGCGGGTTCTTTAACTGTATCATCCGTATCTTACCTCAGTTTATTTTATGCGTTGACCTTGTCAAGAGCCGCAAATACGAGTGCGGTCGTGTCCTTGACCTCTTCCTGACCCTCTACGCAAATGAGGTTACCCATCTTCTCGTAGAAGCCCTTGAGAGGCTCGGTCTGTGCATGGAATGTTTTGAGTCTGTTTGCGACGGTCTCAGCCTTGTCATCATCTCTGATGTAGAGCTCTTTGCCGCACTTATCGCAGATACCGTCAACCTGGGGCTTAATGTACTCTACGTGGTAGGAAGCGCCGCAGGAGCAAACTCTACGTCCGCTCATTCTTGCGATGATCTTATCGTCGGGAACCTCGATAGAGAGTACGACGTCGATCTTAACTCCCATTTCCGCAAGAGCCTCAGCCTGAGGAATGGTTCTGGGGAAACCGTCGAGTATGAAGCCGTTCTTGCATGCTTCTGTCGAAAGATAATCCTTGATGATTCCGACTACTACCTCGTCCGGAACAAGCTTTCCAGCATCCATATAGCTCTTTGCGCTCTTACCAAGCTCAGTGCCTGCCTTAATAGCCGCGCGGAGCATATCTCCGGTGGAAACAGCAGGGATATTATACTTTTCGGAAATCTTAGCGGACTGTGTGCCTTTTCCCGCACCGGGAGCACCCAACAAAATTAAATTCATATTGTTTCTCCAATTATATGATGGGGTGGAATTAATCAAGGAATCCCTTGTAGTTACGCATTGTAAGCTGTGCCTCAAGCTCTCTTACGGTCTCAAGAATAACACCGACTACGATGAGCACGGAGGTACCTGCGAATGCAAGGGTTGCAAAGGAGTTAGCTCCCTGAGAGTAGAAGTTCTCTATAGCATCGAGAACTGCGTTGCCGCCAACAACTGCGTTGACCTCAACGAGAGTCTGGAAGATTGCTACGAACATCTTGGGAACTTCACTTACTACGCAAAGGAATACCGCACCAATGAATGTGATTCTGTTGAGGATCTTGCGGATATAATCGCTGGTAGGCTTACCGGGACGGATACCGGGAACGGCACCGCCGTTGTTTCTGATATTATTTGCAACTTCAACAGGGTTGAAGGAGATCATAATATAGAAGTAAGCGAAAGCGAAGAGCAGGATCATCGACACAAGCACGTAAAGGGGCTTGGTGTAGTGGAAGTAGTTGGTAGAGAGCATAGCGAGCCACTCCCAACGAGTTCCAAATACGGATGCCAGCGTAGCGGGAATAGAAACGATCGAATTTGCAAAGATAACGGGCATAACGCCTGCCATGTTAAGCTTGAGGGGAAGATTGGAGGACTGACCGCCGTACATCTTTCTACCAACAACCTTCTTTGCATACTGAACGGGAATTCTTCTTTCGGAATCGTTGAACCAAACGATGAGCCAAACGATACCTACAAGGAAAGCAGCGATGATAGCTGCCCAAGCGATGCTGATCACAAGAGCTGTGATAGTATCGGAGTTAGCTCCACCGATTACCTTACGGGTATCCTCAACAATGCTCTTGCCGAGGTCAACGAATACCTGGGGAAGTCTTGCAATAATGTTAGCGAAGAGGATAATGGAGATACCGTTACCGATACCGAACTCATTGATCTTCTCTGCGAGCCACATAACGATAGCCGCACCTGCACAGAAGCAAGCGGTCATTACTGCGATTGCAAACACCTGATTGGTAGTGCCAAGAGAAGCAAGACCGTTATTAACAAGTGTGAGAGAGTAACCAAGTGCAGTGACAACTGCGAGAACAATGGTTACGATTCTGGTGATCATAGCGATCTTCTTCTTACCTGCCTCACCGTCCTTAGCCATACGCTCAAGAGCGGGGATAGCGATAGTGAGAAGCTGCATGATAATGGACGATGTGATATAGGGGGATACCGAGAGAGCCAAGAGAGTTGCATTTGTAAATGCATCACCCATGATGATCTGCATTGCACCGAAGCTGTTCATGAAGTGATCAGCTACCAAGGTACTATTTACCCACGGTACGGGAATGCTACAGCCCAAACGGTAAAGGATAACGATAAGCAATGTGAAGAGGAGTTTAGTCTTAAGCTCCTGGGTCTTCCAAGCATTTTTTAACGTCTGAAACATCCTTATACCTCCTCTGCCTGTCCACCTGCTGCTGCGATCTTTTCCTTAGCGGTTGCAGAGAAAGCTGCAGCCTTAACAGTCAAGCTCTTTGTAAGCTCGCCGTCGCCGAGAACCTTAAGGCCGTCGAGAGACTTGCGAACTATCTTCTTTGCGAGGAGGGCCTCGAGATCTACTACTGCACCGTTCTCAAATACATTGAGCTCGGATACGTTAACAGTAACGTAGTTGATAGCAAATCTGTTGTTAAAGCCTCTCTTAGGAAGCTTTCTGTAAAGAGGAAGCTGACCTCCCTCAAATCCGGGTCTAACACCACCGCCGGAACGAGCGTTCTGGCCCTTGTGACCCTTACCTGCAGTCTTACCGTTACCGGAGCCTGCGCCTCTACCCTTTCTCCAAGCAGCCTTAGCGGAGCCTGCAGCGGGCTTAAGTTCATTAAGTTTCATTCTCTGATACCTCCTATTATTCGTTTACGGTCTCAACCGTTACGAGGTGAGCGAGAACCTTGATCTTACCTGCAAGAACTGCGTCGTCAGCGTGAACGATGGAGTCACCGATCTTCTTGAGACCGAGGGACTGTGCAGTTGCGCGCTGATTGGGCTTAGTAGCGATAAGACTCTTTGTAAGTGTAACCTTTTTCATTTCGTCTACCTCCTATTAACCCTGGACCTGCTCTACGCTGATCTCACGGATCTTCGCAACCTCTTCAGCAGTGCGGAGTTCCTTAAGTCCTTCGATAGTTGCCTTAACAACGTTGGTAGGATTGTTGGAACGGAGGCACTTTGCTCTGATGTTGGAGATACCTGCAGCCTCGAGGACTGCTCTTACCTTACCACCTGCGATGATACCGGTACCGAGAGCTGCGGGCTTAAGAAGCACCTTACCTGCACCGAATACACCGATAACTTCGTGGGGGATTGTTGTTCCCTTAAGGGAAACAGTGATCATATTTTTCTTTGCGTCTTCAATTCCCTTGCGGATCGCTTCGGGAACTTCAGCAGCCTTACCAAGACCTACGCCTACGTGACCGTTGCCATCGCCTACTACCATGAGTGCAGCGAAACGAGCAATACGACCACCCTTAACGGTCTTGGATACACGGTTCAGCGCGACGAGCTTCTCCTGAAGCTCAACCTCTGCCGGATTAAACTTGTATGCCATTTCTGGTTTCCTCCTGAATTGTTCAAATAAATGTTGTTTGAACAGTGTATAAACCGGTTACTAACCCAAACTGGATTAGAACTTCAGGCCGCCCTCGCGAGCGCCTTCAGCCAATTCCGATACACGTCCGTGATAGAGATAGCCGCCTCTGTCGAATACGACTTCTTCAATGCCCATAGCCTTTGCCTTCTCAGCGAGGATCTTACCGATCTCGCGAGCAGCAGCCTTATTGCCGCCGTTACCCTCGAAAGCTGCTCCGTAAGTAGAAGCGGAAACAAGGGTCTTTCCTGCAACATCATCAATGATCTGTGCGGAAATGTTTGCGTTGGAACGATATACTGCAAGACGGGGACGTGCTGCAGTACCCGAAATCTTTGCTCTGACTCTCTTATGTCTCTTAAGACGAGCCTTGTTGCTGTCCTTTCTTGATACCATGTTACTCCACTCCTTTCAATTATTTACCGGTCTTTCCGGCCTTACGACGAACATACTCGTCAACGTAACGGATACCCTTGCCGTGATAGGGCTCGGGAGGACGCTTGCCTCTGATTACAGCTGCCATCTGACCAACTTCCTGCTTGTCAGCGCCGCTAACAACGATTACGTTACCGCTGTTAACCTTTTCAGTGGTCATCTTGTCGATACCGAGAGCCTTGATCTCTGCCTCAGTGGGAACAGAGAGCTTAACGGTATCGGTCTCAGAGATAATGTACTTATCCTGAGGAATACCCTTACCGGGCATAAGAGAGTAGCCCAAGTAAAGCTGAAGATCCTTGCCGGTCTTAACTACCTTGTAGCCTACACCGATAACGAGAAGAACCTTCTGATATCCGGTGTGAACGCCGGTTACCATGTTCTGGAGAAGTGCACGGGTAAGACCGTGTACGCTTCTATCCTCTTTTTCGTCAGTGGGACGCTCAACGATGATCTGGTTGTTCTCAACCTTGATGATCATTCTCTCGTTGAAGGACTGGGTAAGGGTACCGATGGGACCCTTGGTGGTAACGGTGTTACCGTTAACTGTTACTGTTACACCTGCGGGAATTTCGACAGGCATTCTACCAATTCTAGACATATTAGTATTACCTCCTATCGATTACCAAACGAAAGCGAGAACTTCGCCGCCAACCTTAGCAGCGCGAGCCTTCTTGTCGGTCATGATTCCTTTGGATGTGGATACGATTGCGATGCCGAGGCCGTTCATAACCTTAGGCATATCCTCGTAACCTGCGTAGATACGAAGACCGGGCTTAGATACTCTCTTAAGACCTCTGATAACCTTGGTCTTGCCGAGGTACTTAAGGGTAACTCTGATGATACCCTGCTTACCGTCGTCTACGATCTCATAGCCCTTGATGTATCCTTCTTCAACAAGGATATCAGCGATGGACTTCTTCATGTTGGATGCAGGAATGTCCACAGTCGCGTGCTTAGCGTTGCTAGCGTTGCGGATTCTTGTGAGCATATCTGCAATAACGTCTGACATTTGCATTTTCTTTTCCTCCTGATGCAAGTAATGTTTTTTTCTTGCTGCCAAGACCTTCTTGGCGGCGTATCGGCGGTTAAGTCCAACCCGGAATCAACACCGCGGATTAACTTCCTTCCGATAGTTGGGGGTTTTATTGAAAAGCTCTCTTTTAAGAGCATTTTCACATTAATTTTTGAGATTTTTTCAAATCTCATGCTTTAAAAGCATTATTGGTAGAGAAATTTTGAGGTAGAATCGTCGATTGGGAGGCTCAAGGCGTACTGGGTACGTCGAGCCGAACCAAATCGGCGATTATAACCAAAATTTATCACCAAGAAGACTTCTTAACGCCGGGAATCTCGCCCTTATATGCGAGATTTCTGAAGCAGATACGGCAGATACCGTACTTACGCATGTAAGCGTGAGGACGTCCGCAGATCTTGCAACGGTTGTACTCTCTGGTGGAGTACTTCTGAGTCTTCTGCTGCTTGAGTATCATTGCTGTTTTAGCCATTTTCCATTACCTCCGATAATTTCGCGAAGGGAGCCTCCATAAGAGTAAGGAGCTCTCTTGCCTCGTCATCTGTTGTAGCAGTAGTTACAAAGCAGATGTCCATACCACGGATCTTGTCAACCTTATCGTACTCGATTTCAGGGAATATAAGCTGTTCCTTGAGGCCGAGGGAGTAGTTTCCGCGACCGTCGAAAGCGTTGGGGTTGATACCCTTGAAGTCACGAACTCTGGGCAGAGCAAAGTTGAAGAGTCTGTCCATGAACTCGTACATCTTCTCACCACGGAGAGTAACCTTTGCACCGATCTTCATGCCCTGACGGAGCTTGAAGTTTGCAACGGACTTCTTTGCGTAGGTGGGAACAGCCTTCTGGCCGGTGATAATGGTGAGGTCGTTGATTACGGAATCAATAACCTTGGTGTTATCCTTAGCGTCGCCTGCACCAACGTTGACAACGATCTTGTCAAGCTTGGGGATCTGCATTACGCTCTTGTAGGAATATTTCTTCATAAGGGCGGGAGCAACCTCGGCCTTGTACATTTCATTAAGTCTTGCCATTGTCAATTCCCTCCTTAGTTGAACTTGTGTCCGCACTTGCAAACGCGGATCTTCTTACCGTTTTCAACGGTGTGGTGAACTCTAACACCCTTGTCGCACTTGGGGCAGTAAAGAGCAACCTTGGAAGCATACATAGCGCTCTCTGCGTCTACGATGCTGGAGGTCTCACCCTGTCTGCGAGCCTTAACGTGCTTGTGGATGATGCCGGCACCCTTAACGATTACCTTGCCCTCTGCGGGGGAAACGGCGATTACTTCGCCCTTAACGCCCTTGGAGTTACCGGAGAGAACTACAACGGTATCGCCTGTCTTAATATGCATGTTTGCCATTGTTTGTTACCTCCTAATTAAAGTACTTCGGGAGCGAGGGAGAGGATCTTCAAGAAATCCTTCTCACGGAGCTCTCTTGCTACGGGGCCAAATATACGGGTACCCTTGGGGGTTCCGTCTTCCTTAATAATAACTGCTGCGTTCTCATCGAACTTAATGTAAGAACCGTCTGCACGCTTCATACCGTGTGCGCTTCTTACGATTACAGCCTTAACTACGTCGCCCTTCTTAACCATGCCGCCGGGGATTGCCTTCTTAACAGAGCAAACCACGATGTCACCGATGTTAGCGTATCTACGGCCAGTACCGCCGAGAACGCGAATGCACATCAGCTCCTTAGCGCCGGTGTTGTCAGCGACCTTCATAAGAGATTGCTGTTGAATCATTGTTTTTTCCTCCTACTGTTTCGTGTACGCTTCAACGTACCTACTATTCGAATTCAATTATTTTGCCTTTTCGATTATTTCAACGACTCTCCATCTCTTGGTCTTAGAGAGGGGTCTGGTTTCCATAATCTTTACCTTGTCACCAATTCCGCACTGGTTGCTCTCATCGTGAGCGTGAACCTTAAGGGTGCGCTTGATGATCTTACCGTATACGGGGTGCTTTACGTTGTCCTCGATTGCGATTACAACGGTCTTGTCCATCTTGTCGCTGACAACCATGCCAACTCTGACTTTTCTAAGTGCTCTTTCTTCAGTCATGACTGCCTCCTTATGCGTTCTTCTCGTTGAGAACTGTCATAACGCGAGCGATGTCGCGCTTAACCTCAGTCATCTTGTGAGGGTTCTCAAGCTGGTTTACTGCGTGCTGGAAACGGAGGTTGAAAAGCTCTTTCTTAAGTTCAACGAGCTTAGCGTTGAGCTGTTCAACTGTCATATTCTTGATTTCAGTGATCTTCATGAGCTATTTCCTCCTTAATTTTCTTCTTTGACCATG
>JAZOMF010000087.1:0-8234 GCA_045653805.1 Eubacteriales bacterium | reverse complement strand
AGACCGTAGGGGACGACGTCCTCGGCGTCCCGTGACGAATATTTTCAAATCAATGAAACGGCGACACCTCATTTGCAAGCAAATCGGCACCGCCCTACGGTTTTAGGGTGTCGTTATCCCACCGACAAATCAAAATTTGAATAATAAAAAACGGCGGATTGTTCGCCGTTTTTATCATTATTAATATTAGTTTTCCTCGGGGACGTCAACGACCTCGACCGTCAAGGCGACCTTTTCGCTTCTGTTACCCACCATATCGTAGCCGTAGACGTACGCAGTATATCTTCCTTTTTTATTATAATTAACGCCGCTGTCGTCGATCTCAACTCTCGTATCCCCTGCGCAGTTGTCCTTCACGGTGGCAATTTCATTGTATATCAACTTCTCTGCCGCCGCATTATCATAACCGATTTTAGCGGTAACGCTACTGACCGTCAGCTCGACCGTGGGTTTTTCACCATCCGAAACCAGATCAAGATAGGCCTCAAATATCTTGGTTTTGTTGCCCGATTCATCTACAAATCTCACCTTGGCTCGATACTCACCCATTTTCGTAAACTCGGGCAGCTCCTCCACGAAATATCCGCTGAATTCGCTTGCCTCAACCACGCTACCGATAAAATCCTCGGCTATTGGCGCGCGAACGCGACCGATGGGCCACTTTATACGCTTGACCTCAATCTCGGGAGCCTTGGTGTCGACCACTTCAAGTCGAACCTGTCGCTCCTTGCCGCCCGAATACACCGTAAAATAGTAAACGCCCACGCCCTTCACCGCTTCGGGGTCAAAATCCGCGCCGAAGTACGCATCGGGATCGCCCGTCAGCATCTCTGCAGAGATAACATTTCCCGCTTCCACGGTCAATCTGTCGGTCTGAAGAAAAAGCACCGCGCAAACAATACCGATTATAAGCACCAGCGCCCCCAACGTCGCCACCGTAGCGATCGCCACTTTTCGCGCTATTGACCGCTCTATCGGGATATAAAATTTTAATTTTTTAGTGATCTTAATTAACATAAATTAAAGCACGCACTTCAAGAACTGCTGAAGCTTGGGATGCTTGGGATTGTCAAATACCTCTGCGGGAGTATCGTCCTCAACGATCTTGCCTTCACACATAAAGAGAACTCGGTCTGCCACCTCGCGAGCAAATCCCATCTCATGGGTTACGACAACCATGGTCATTCCCTCGTCCGCAAGCTTCTTCATAACGTCAAGCACCTCTCCAACCATCTCGGGGTCAAGTGCGCTTGTAGGCTCGTCGAAAAGCAAGACCTTGGGATCCATCGCAAGCGCTCTTACGATGGCAATTCTCTGCTTTTGTCCACCGGAAAGCGTTGAGGGATAGGCGTGTGCCTTATCCTCAAGACCTATACGGGCAAGTAATGCCATCGCCTTTTGCTCGTAGTATTCCTTTACCTCTTTTTTTGTCTTGCCCTCTTTCATCATCTGCTTTGCGCGGGTCTTCATAGGTGCAAGAGTTATATTCTGCAAAACAGTCTTATTATTGAAAAGATTGAATTGCTGGAACACCATTCCCATATCCTCACGGGCAAGATTTATATCAATATGGTTCTCCTTGTAGATCTTCTTAATCTCTTTCTGATACTCCTTGCCCTCTGCCGACGAAAATGTTTCATTGAGAAGATCCTCCGCCTTGATCTTGGCAACGGCAGCATCAGGCTCCATCCCCGACTTTATAAGCTTTTTATACATTTTAGATGCTTTAATAACCTCGGGATGAAGATAAGGATCAACGGGAGTCAGCAGTTTACCGTCCATCCAAACCTCACCGAAGGTAGGAGTTTCAAGCAGGTTCATACAACGTAAAAGCGTGGACTTACCCGAACCGGATGCTCCGATAAGAGCCACAACCTCTCCATCCTCAATCTTCGTGGATACGCCCTCGAGGACCTTGAGATTACCAAAGCTTTTATATATATTTTTTATATCAAGCATGAGACTTCATTCTCCTTTCCAATATACCGAGCAGCTTTGAAAGCACGAAATTCAACACAAAATAGATGATACCGATTATCATAAGGATCGCAAGCGAATTGTGCGACTTGCCCAAGATTTTGTTGTATTGCGTCATAAGCTCGCCCACGTAGAAGGTAGAAGCCAGCGAGGTCTCCTTAATAATGGTGATAAACTCGTTGCCGAGCGCGGGCAAGATGTTCTTTACCGCCTGAGGAAGGACGATCTGTATCATCGTGGTCGTGCCGGTAAGTCCAAGGCTTCTTGCCGCCTCTGTCTGGCCCTTGTCCACCGCCTCGATTCCCGAGCGGATGATTTCGGATACGTACGCTCCGCTATTAAGTATCAGCGTGATCGACACACAAATAAGCGCTTTATTTGACAAATCGTTGAGCTGGGGCACGAATAAGGGAAAGAGGAATGTACTAATATAAAGCTGAAGCAGCATAGGTGTGCCGCGAACGACCTCAACAATTGCGTTGATCAACCATTTCAAGGGTTTTATTTTGCTCGTCTTGATCAAAGCAAAAGCCGCACCAAGGATCGTTCCAAAAAACACTGTCATTAGTGAAAGGAGTATAGTTGCGGTAAGACCTTCGACCAAAAACAGCTTCCAGTTTCTTGTGAAGATCTTTACCATATCCTGAACCAATGTAAACAAATAGTTACTGGAAAGGTTTGCAACAAAATCCTCCAATGTTGTGATTATATCCATATTTTTCTCCGTTTTATCAATTTCAAAAAACATAACACGAGCCGCCGCACCGAAATAGCGCGGCAGCTCAGTTATTTATAAATTACTCAGTGATCTTGTTGCCTTCGTCGTCAAATCCAAGCTCATCGATGGTCTTAACTTCGGCGTAGATCTGGCAGCAATCGTACCAGTAGTCGTAAACGTCTGCAGCCATTGCCTTTGCAAGAGCCGCGTTTACAGCATCAAGAAGCTCAGCGTCTTCTCTGTTGATAAGAATTACGTTGTTCTTGTACTTCTCTTCAACCTCGAAGTAGTAGTCGGAAAGAACGATATTGTCGTTTGCGAGTGCCTCGCCGTTACCGTGTGCAACCGCAAGAGCGTCGATCTCGCCAGTAGCAAGTGCGGTAGCCGCAATATTGATGTCCTTGTAGAGCTTGAGCTCTGCTCCATTGGGTACGAGCTGCTCCTTAACGAGGAGCTCCTGAAGAGAACCGCCCTGCGCTCCTATCTTAAGGCCGGAGAAATCTGTCTTATCTGCTGTGAACTGTGCGGCCTTATCCTTGGTGGTAATGAGGATCTGCTCGGTCTCGTTCTCACCTGCAATGTAGTAGTCGGAGATAAGGAAGGTCTCAGCGCGTTCTGCAGTCCAAGAGAATCCGGAGATAGCAAGATCCGCGTTTCCGGAAGCAACTGCAGCCATACAAGCATCAAAGGACATGGGCTCGAACTTAAGCTTCATGCCAAGCTCTTTTGCTATATATGTAGCAAGAAGAACGTCGAAACCTACAATAGCATCATTGCCGGATTTTGCTGTATCATAGAACTCCATAGGTGCAAAGTCGGGAGAAATAGCAACTACGAGCGTTTTGGTGTATTCAGAAGCGTCATAGTCGATGCTTGCGAGGGCTTTGTCATAAGCCGCCGAGAAGCTCTCTTCTTCAGTGCAAGAAACAAGCACTGCCATACTGCAAAGCACCATAACTGCCGCAAGGGCGATTGCAATCATTTTTTTCATTTTTTTGTCCTCCGATGAATAAAAATTAGTATTTGGATGTATATTATTGTATCACCAAGTCAGCAACTTGTCAACACTTTTTTGAAATTATGCACATTTTCGTATGATTTATTGCGAATTTCCGTATCAACAACGTAAGGATTGTATATTATAAACAAAAATGCATATTCATATTTTTTGCATAATCCTCTTTCACCATAAAAGCAAAAATATCCGACGTTTTCGTCGGATGTTTTCATTATATATTATGTGACAAAACACTTCCGAAAAATTTTAAATTTTTTTCAAAAAACTATTGACAAAATGCAAAAATGATGATATAATCTGTAAAGTGTTTTGCTTTACACCACAAAATCGGTGCAAAAAAGCAAAAAAGTTGTTGGAGGAAGGCGCAAATGTTCACTAAAGACCTGAATATCGGTTTTTTGCTCGACTTTTACGGCGATATCCTCAAGGACAGGCGCAGAGATGCACTTGATTTCTATTATAACAACGATATGTCACTCTCCGAGATAGCCGAAGAGATGGGAATTTCCCGTCAAGGCGTACGCGACCTTATCAAAAAGGCTGAGGAGGAGCTCTTCTTCTACGAGGAAAAGCTTGGTCTCACCAAAAAGTTTGAGGATGCACAAACGCACGCCACAAAGGCACTTCACCTCTGTGAGAACGGCGGAAGCACGGCTGACATTGAAAAGGAGATCAGACTTCTCCTTGACAGTGTGGGCTGAGGAGCAAAGCACAAAAGAATAAAACGGAGGTATTTTATATGTCAAATATGTTCAGCAGCTTAAGCGAAAAGCTTGAAAATGCCTTCAAAAAATTCAAAAACAAGGGTACTCTTACCGAAGCGGACATTAAGGCGGGCATGCGAGAGATAAAGCTTGCACTCCTCGAGGCAGACGTTAACTTTAAGGTCGTCCGTGATTTTATAAAGACCGTTTCCGAGCGAGCAGTGGGCGCACAGGTGCTTGAATCACTCAATCCCGGTCAGCAGGTCATCAAGATAGTAAACGAGGAGCTGGCGGCTCTTATGGGCTCCACCCACCAAAAGCTTCAGGTCGCATCCAATCCCCCCACTGTTATTATGATGGTAGGTTTGCAGGGTGCAGGTAAGACCACCCACGCGGGTAAGCTTGCGGGCATGCTTAAAAAGCAGGGCAAAAATCCCCTTCCCGTCGCCTGTGACGTCTACCGTCCCGCCGCAATCAAGCAGTTGCAGGTTGTAGGCGAAAAGCTTGATATACCCGTTTTTGAGATGGGAGATAAGGAATCCCCCGTTAAAATTGCAACCGAAGGCATTAAATTCGCAAACAAAAAGGGCTACGACACAGTATTCATCGATACCGCGGGTCGACTTCAGATAGACGAGCTTCTTATGAAGGAGCTTCAGGACATCAAGGAAGCCACCAAGCCTACCGAAATATTGCTCACCATCGACGCGATGATCGGTCAGGAGTCGGTAAACGTTGCCGAGACCTTTAACAATATGCTGGATATCACCGGCGTCATCCTCACCAAGCTGGATGGCGATACCCGCGGCGGTGCGGCACTTTCCGTCCGCTACATCACGGGCAAGCCCATCAAGTTCATCGGTGTAGGAGAAAAGCTTGACCAGATCGAGCCCTTCCACCCCGACCGTATGGCTCGCCGAATCCTCGGCATGGGCGACGTGCTTACCCTCATCGACAAGGCGCAAGCGCAGTTCGACGAGAAAAAGGCGGCAGAGCTTGAAGAAAAGATCCGACAGCAGATATTCACTCTCGACGATTATCTTGAACAGATGGCACAGCTCAAAAACATGGGCGGACTTGACCAGCTGGCAGGAATGATCCCTGGAATGAAGCCGGGCGCACTCAAGGATGCCAAGCTTGACGAAAAGGTGCTCGTTCATCAAGAGGCGATCATCAAGTCAATGACCAAAAAAGAGCGCACTCACCCCGAAATGCTCAACGCATCAAGGAAGATCCGAATTGCCAAGGGTAGCGGTACTACAGTTGAGGAAGTCAACAAGCTCCTCAAGCAGCACGAGCAGATCAAAAAAATGATGAAGCAATTCACCGACATGGGTAGATCCAAGCAAGGCAGAAGAGCTATGGGAAAATTTAAGCTTCCCTTTTAAAACAGCATTTAAGCCGAAAGGCTTTTAATGAATAAAAAACAAAAAAATAATTATATCAAAATTTTTGGAGGACAAAAACATGGTTAAAATGAGACTTACCAGAATGGGACAGAAGAAGGCTCCCTTCTATCGCGTAGTTGTTGCTGACAGCCGTTACCCCAGAGACGGCCGTTTCATCGAGGAAGTTGGTTACTACAACCCCCTCACCAATCCCGCAGAGATCAAGATCAATGCAGAGGTTGCTAAGAAGTGGCTTGCAAACGGCGCACAGCCTACCGACACCGTAAAGGATCTTCTTAAGAAGTCCGGTATCATTGACTAATTTATAGTCAATTAAAAAATACCGATTTTTAAGGAGAATACCCATGGTAGATTTGAAAGAAACACTTCGCAATATTGCAGTTGCCATCGTTGACAATCCCGACGAGGTCGTGGTTATTGAAAACGAGACCGAAACAAGTATCAATCTTACCCTGAGCGTTGCTCCCGACGATATGGGCATGGTTATCGGCAAAAACGGCCGTATAGCTAAGGCTATCCGTATGGTTATTAAGGCTGCCGCAAACGGCTGCAATAAAAAGGTCAACGTTGATATCAGATAATTTCAAGCTTTGCTTGAATGATACTTATCAAAGAAAAAAGCACCGAAAATTCGGTGCTTTTTTCTTTGTTTATTATCTTTTAAACAAAAGCGTTCTTACAAGCTCTCGCTTTTCACGGTCATAAGATCCGTAGGTCTTGATTACAGACAAAACCTTGGCAAATCCACGTTCACGAAGCTCGGAAAGGGTCTTGATGCCCGAAGCCGAAATAGAATCAAATAACATTTCAACCACGGCGCGGCGATCCTCGGCGGTCAGCTCCTCCATTCGGTCGCGGAATCTCGCCTCGTGAAGCTTTCCGACGGTGGATAGCTCATTCATAGGAACAAGATTCGTTCCCTCTATCTCCCAAGTAAATGGATCGTGCTGGAAAAGTCCTCTTCCCGTGCTCTTGATAACGCTGAATCGCTCGCCTCTCTCAAACATAACGCCAACGTAGGCAGATTGAGGCAAAATTATCTCCAAACGGTTCTTCATAGCGTGATAGCGCTCATTTGACATCATTTCCTTTGAAAGTCCGGGGCCGTCAAAGCTGTAAGCGCGTATAATGCGCTCGGCAACCTCCTCGGGACACTTCAGCGCCGAATAAAGCGAGAGATTTCCGCCCTTGGAGTGACCCACCACGATGATCTTCTTGCCCGGGTACTTGTTCGCTATGCGCGAGATGTAGCGCACCGCCATTCCCTGCGCAGGGATCTCCTCAAGATATGAAAGGCAACAATCCTCGCGCCAACCGACAAGCGAATCGTCGGTACCACGGAATGCCACCACCATGCGGTCGCGGCTGATGTGAAAGGTCATCGCCGCAAACTGTATTCCCTCCTCGGCGTCGGTTCTTTCCACAAAATCCGATACCATAATGTTGCCAAATCGTCGGGTCGTGCCGCATTTGCAGAAAAGCTTGTTTATTTTTATGGTGGGCACGATCAAGCCGAAATCGGTGTCATCATAGCTGCCGCTGGGACAGTAATCCTCGGTCGCCGCCTTGATGCAAATATCCTCACCGCCGCCCAGCGCGTCGAAATTTATAAAGGTGAGCGATGACAAAACCAGACCGTCCACCGCGCAAAATCTCGATTGATAAAAGGATAGATCCCCGCGCCACTTAATATAATCAAACATATCTGCCATGTCATGCCCCTCCTCTCACTTTGATTTTAGATCACGAATTGGTTTTCTTTTGGTTATAACCTATTATATCTTGCCGTGAAAATTTTATGCATAAAAGCTCTCCCTCGGACAATAATAGACCTATTTATATTATAGCAAAATTTTACATAAAGTCAAGCAGGGCAAGATAAAAAGCCGCCCCGTGGATTTTTACACCAACGTTGATAAATTGATGTTTATCGGTGAGAGGGACGATACCATACGCCGTAGGGGAGGGGCTTGCTCCTCCCGTTAACGAACATTTAAATTCAACGAGCGGGACGCCGAGGACGTCGTCCCCTACGAATTTGAAATCGTTAAAACACATTCTACGGTAAACAAATTGGCAAACGTTTAAAACCGTAGGGGACGGCGCCCTCGACGTCCCACCTGTGTTAAATTTAAATTGTTCGTTGCGGCGACAGCTCATTTGCAAGCAAATCGCCCCCGCCCTACGGTTGGCGAATATCGTCTATCTCCCCGCTAAATTGCAATTTATCAAACCAATCAAAAAGCCCCGTTTTCGGGGCTTTTTGTTTCAATTTATTCCGGCAACTTATAACTAAACGTAAAAATTCCGTGAGTAAAGTTTCCAAATATGTACTTTTGGCAAGCAGATTCGAAAAGAACAAACACTTTGCCGTCCTTAACGAATATTTCCTCGCTCATAGGAGGCAT
>JAZOMF010000086.1:0-2260 GCA_045653805.1 Eubacteriales bacterium | reverse complement strand
AGATCAAAAACTCTCTGCTTCCTTCCTTTTCGGTATAAAGTGTGGTAGGGTGAATTTGTATGTAGTCGATGTGTTGCAATCTGATGCCGTATTTCAGCGCAAGCGCAATGGCATCTCCCGTCAGGTGCTTGTAATTTGTTGAGTGCTCAAAGATTCCGCCGATACCGCCCGTGGCAAGCACGGTGTAATCGGCTTGAATAGCAGAGTAAACTCCTTTTTCATCGTGTCCGATGATACCGTGGCACTCGTTTCCCTCGCAGATGAGGTCAACCATTGTGTAGTTTTCGATGATGGTAATGTTCTCTCTGCTTCTTGCGGTTTCAAGAAGGTGGGATGTGATCTCCTTGCCGGTTTCATCCTCGTGGAAAAGGATACGGGGATGGGTGTGTGCGCCTTCTCTCGTGTATGTAAATGCCTCGCCGTCCTTTTCAAAGCGAACGCCGAAGGATACAAGGTCGGAAATGACCTCTTGCGAGGAATGGATCATGATGTGGACGGAATCTGGATTGTTCTCATAGTGTCCCGCCTTCATCGTGTCCTCATAGAAGGCATCGTAGTCGTTCTCGTCACGCAGTACACAGATACCGCCCTGTGCAAGATAGGAATCACTTCTACGCGCCTTATTCTTTGTTACTACTATTATACTCTTTTCTTTCGGCAAATTCAAGGCACAATATAAACCTGCTACGCCGCTGCCGACTATTAAAACGTCTGCTTTCATTTTTTACCTTCCAAGCTCCAACATTCTGTCAAGCGGACGAAGCGCTCCTTCGCTGACAGACTCTTCAACAATGACCTCTTTATCTTCCTTTTCAAGCACCGAAAGGATCGCTTCAAGGGTGTTCAACTTCATATCTTTGCAACACGGGTGCGGTGCTGGGTAGAAGAATTTCTTATCGGGATGATCAGATACAAGCTTAAAGTCAACGCCGTCCTCGGTGCAAATAATAAACTCGCTTTGACTACTGTTCTTTGCATATTCGATGATCTCTGCCGTACTGCCGATAAAATCCGAGATGGCAAGCAGCTCGGGTTCACATTCGGGGTGAATGAGGATGGGTGCTGTCGGATGCTCGTCCTTTACCATATTTAGCTGCTCCACAGTAATTGCCGCATGGATCGGACAGCAACCGTCGTTGACGATGATATTCTTTTCGGAAACCTGCTCCGCCACATAGCGACCAAGATTGCGGTCGGGGATAAAGAATATGTTCTTGTTGGGGAGAGAGCGAACGATCCTCACCGCATTGGATGAGGTCACGCACACATCGCTCTTGCATTTGAGCTGTGCGGTGGAATTGATGTAGCAAACAACCGCAAGGTCGTCGTACTCACGTCTCATCTGCTCAATCTTTCCTTCGGCAACCATATGCGCCATAGGGCAATCTGCCGTGAGGTCGGGCATCAGAACCTTTTTATCGGGATTGAGGATCTTAGCACTCTCACCCATAAACGAAACACCGCAAAAAACAATAATGTCCGCCGTGCTCTGCTTCGCCATCTTCGCAAGATAGAAGGAGTCGCCAACGTAATCGGCTACCTCTTGTGCCTCAGCAGGAGCATAGTAATGTGTTAAAATAACTGCATTTTTCTCTTCCTTCAGTTTTAATATTTTCTCTTTCATATATACCTTTCCTTGCTTACGGAAACATTTTCAACCACATTATTATACACCTATTGTTATCACCTGTCAATATAAGCTGTAAACTTTTGCGTGAATTTTTTGTAAAAAAACGGGTGCCGCCCAAGCGACACCCAATATGTTACTCTAAAGTGATTTTCAGTCTCTCAAACACCTTTACAAGAATTATGCCGAGGATCAAACCCGCTGCGCCTTGTACCGCATTTGCAGGGATGTTGACCGCAGAAGGAACGAAACCATACATAAAGCCTTCAAAGACAAAGTAACCCAACACCATAACAATTTCTGCAAGAACTGCTCCGATGATCTGAGAAGGAAGTTTACCGATGCGCTTATTCATCAACTTAAAGCAAGCGAACGCGATAAGTGCCATTGAGCCTTTTATCAAAAAGGTCGCGGGAGCGTATGTAATATAACCCGAGAACATATCTGCAAGTGCAGATCCAAGACCTGCCGCTACAAAACCGTAACCGGGAGCTAAGAGCCATCCGCACAATAATACGATGCAATCACCTATATTCAGATATCCCTTCATCGGGGAAGGAATTTTGATTATCATTGTCGCTACGCATACCATAGCTGCCATAAGTGCCGTTATTACAATTCTTTTTGTTTTTG
>JAZOMF010000085.1:0-15256 GCA_045653805.1 Eubacteriales bacterium | reverse complement strand
TTCAATTTATTCCGGCAACTTATAACTAAACGTAAAAATTCCGTGAGTAAAGTTTCCAAATATGTACTTTTGGCAAGCAGATTCGAAAAGAACAAACACTTTGCCGTCCTTAACGAATATTTCCTCGCTCATAGGAGGCATCTGAACGTCCTTTATCATTGCCTCGTCGTCAAGGATATATACGGGAATGTCCTTGCCGTTAACCAATATAGTCGCGTCTGCCTCGCCCTTTGTTACGTCGGAGTAAAAATAGAGATGAGATGCCTTAACGCTATACGAAGTGGAAAGAGCAAATCCGTCGGGAGTTTTAGTAAATCCCTGAACCAAGTCGGTCACCGAGAGAGCCAGTACGGGAGTGAATGCGTTATTTCCGCTTGTTGTTATTTCAAATTTAATACCGTACTCAGAGGCGGTGTCGATCTCGTAAGCGCAGATAAGAGCGTTGTTTTCTCCAAATGCGTGGCTTTCCTTGGTAACGTAATTCGTTCCGTCGTTAAATTCACCTACCCAAAGGTATTTGCCGTCAGCAAAGCAACAAGCCGCGCGAGTTTCGGGCTGGAAGCAGGTGTCAAGAATAACCTTTCCGTCCTTTGCGTTCAAAAGTTCGTCAAGAGTGAATACCCACACGCAGTTATCGTCTCCCTCGCCGTCATTTGTAAGCCAAACAATACCGGAGTAAGAGGTTAGTCCGCCGGTATGACCGGTGTATGGTTGACCGTCTGCGGTGTAAAGCTCAACGAAGAATGTATCTCTTGTATCAGTGGCATTTGTTACATAGATCCTGCTGGCAGAAACTCCGTCTGCCATATATCCGCACTGGAGATAAACGTCTTTTTCGCCAATGTAAGCATATCCCTGTGGTACTAATCCTTCATAGATACCGGGGGTGATGTATTCAGGATTGGAATTAGAAAAAAAGTCTATGGTTGCTAAAGGAGTAATAACGTGCAGAACAAGAATTATGGAAAGCAAAAGTGCAACAAACACTCCTATGATTGCTCCGCAGATAATTGCCGCCTTATTACCCATTGAAAGATTTTTGAACTTGTTCATATTAAAAACCCTTTCTTTGCTTGATTTGCAATACTTAAAATAATCTGATAACTACTATAATTATACATTTTTCTTCCGTTTTTTTCAAGTAAATATTGAAAAATAATAAAAATCGGACAAGTGCACAAATATTAATGCTCCTTTTTGGATAAAAGGTATTGATTTAAAACTTAAATAGTGATAAAATATAAAATAGAATAGTGTTTCTTTACGGAGGATTAATATATGTACGTTGATATGTTAGGCAAGACCAGAATAAAGCTGGGACTTCATACGCATACGACTTTGTCAGACGGCTGCGCTACTCCCGAGGAGGCGGCGGCAATATATCGTAATGCAGGATATGATGCTATTGCTATCACCGATCATTGGAGATACGGTGAGGAGTGCGAGATCGAGGGGTTGAGGATTCTCTCGGGTTGTGAATACGATATTGGTGGGAATGACGGCTCTCACGTCGTGCATATCGTTGGTGTCGGTATGACCAGCGATCCCCAGATACCTGCAGATTGGAAAAATATGCAGAAAACAGCCTTTGCTAAGGCGGCAGAGATAATAAAGAGAATAAAGCTTTTCAACGGTCTTGCAATCGTGGCACATCCCGCTTGGAGCCTGAACACTCCCGAGCAGATAATGACGCTTGGAGATTTTGACGCTTCGGAGATATACAATTCGGTGTCTGAGTGCGGTATGAGTGACAGAGCGTATTCTGACGTTATCCTTGACCAGCTGGCAACTGCCGGCAGATTGACTAACCTTATTGCCGCCGACGATACCCACTATTATGAGGACGATGTCTGCCGCGGTTGGATAATGGTTGAGTCTAACGAGGCGGATACACAAAGCATTCTTCGTGCCATCAGAGCGGGTAAGTTTTATGCTACCCAAGGCCCCGAGGTGCACATTGAGAAGGTAGCTCCCGACAAGGTGAGAGTGGTATGCTCTCCCGTCAGCCAGATAGCTTTTCAGGGCAACACCACTTGGGCGCAGGGCAGAATCATCCGAGAGGACGGACTTGTAAAGGCGGAATACACCAAGTCTCCCACCGACCGCTTTGTAAGAGCGGAGGTTACCGATGTGGATGGTAATAAGGCTTGGACAAATTACGTTGTTTTTGATTAATAAAGAGGAAAAAGCTTTGACGGCAACTAAAAACGAAATTAAATTCAAAAAGATGACCGAGGAATCGGTCTGGAAGTTGGTTATAACCCTGGGTATTCCCACTACCATAAGCATGCTTATAACCAACATATATAACATGGCGGATACCTATTTCGTCAGCACACTTGGCGAGGCACAGGGCGGTGCTCCCGGTGTTGTTTTCAGTATAATGGCGTTGCTTCAGGCGTTTGGATTTATGTTTGGTCACGGAGCGGGAAGTCACGTCAGCCGACTTTTAGGTGCGAAAAACGAGAAGCATGCAGGCAGATTTGCTTCCACTAGTCTGCTTTTGTCCACCGCAAGCGGACTTGTGATAATGATCTTTGGTCTTATATTTCTTGAGCCGATCATGTGGGCACTGGGAAGTGACGAATATATTTTACCATATGCTATGGATTATGCCAAATGTATCTTTATCGGCGCACCTGCGCTGACTGCATCCTGCGTTTTTAATAACGTGCTTCGTTATGAAGGTAAGGCGGTTTTCGCAATGATAGGTCTTACCTCGGGCGGAATACACAATATTCTGCTTGACTACGTTTTTATTGTGCAAATGGTTCTGGAAACCATGGGTGCCGGACTTGCAACCGCTATTTCCCAGTACGTGAGCCTTATTATTTTGATGATTCCTTATTTTATAGGAAAAACTCAAAGTAAGATAAGCTTCAAAAAGGGATTTATGACCGCTCGCATAGTGTGGGATATAATCACCACAGGATTCCCCAGTCTTATCCGTCAAGGTCTTGGCAGTGTTTCCACCGCTATGCTTAACACCCAAGCGAGAGAATTTGGCACAGAGGCGATTGCAGCGATGGGCTACGTTTCAAAGACGGTGCAGTTCATTTTCTGTGTTGGACTGGGTATAGGTCAGGGATTCCAACCAGTATCGGCGTTCAATTACGGTGCTAAAAAGTATAGCAGAGTTAAAAAGGCAAGCTATGCTACAATGATTTTGGGACTTGCGTTTATCGGCATACTTTCCGTGGCTTGTATGATCTTTGCACCCAATATAATTGATCTTTTCAATTCCAAAGACAATGATTTGATTGCTGAAATAGGCACGCAGGCGCTTCGATTTAACTGCGCGGTTCTCTGGGTGCTGCCCTTTACCGTAGTTGGAAATATGATGTTTCAAAGTATAGGTAAGAGAGTGCCCGCAATACTTTTATCGGCATTACAAAACGGAGTGGCGTTCATTCCCGCAATATTTGTTTTGCCGATTATTTGCGAAAAACTTTTTGGAGACGGACTTATGGGTCTTGAGCTTGCTCAACCTACGGCATACGTTATCACCGCTGCCATCACTCTCCCTGTGACCTTGATATTCTTGTCAAGGTTGCCCAAGGATGAGACAAAACTGTAATAAAGGAAGAAAATTATGAAAAAATATGAGATATATAAAATGAACAACGGCGATGATTGGTCAGATAAGCCGATTATCGAGATCGACACTCCCTATCTTCATACTCCCGAAACCGTTAAGGCATGGGCACAGATAGCCTACGACGACGAGGCGATATTGGTGCGCCTTTGGACAGAGGAATATCAGCACAGAGCGGTTGAGATCGGTCCTGTTGGGGCACCTTATGAGGACTGTTGTCTTGAATTTTTCTTCTGTCCTATGGAGGGAGACCCCAGATATTTCAATTTTGAAAATAATGCTATCGGATGCTGCTATCTTGGTATTGGAAGCGGACTTTCAGACCTTGTTCGCCTTGTCCCCGACACCGAGGAGGACCTTTTTGACAGAAAAGTTACAAAATTTGAGGGAGGCTGGGAGCTCGAATATAGATTCCCCTATTCCTTTATCAAGAGATTTTTTCCCGATTTTATGGTGTATACGGGTAAAAAGATCCGCGCCAACTGCTTTAAGTGCGCCGACTTGACCGAACCCCCCCACTATCTCTCGTGGAGTCCTGTCTCTACCGAGAATTTTACGTTCCATAAGCCCGAATGCTTTGGCGTGATGGTGTTTAAATGATTTGGAAATTTGTTCATTTCCGTCCAGCACCGCTCTAACCTTTAAAAGCTTTTCATAAAAATGATTTGTTTTTCAATCAAGCCAACAAAAAAGGCGCACTCGCAAAAGCGGGTGCGCCGATTTTTATTCGGATATGACTCGAACACGAAAAGGCTGGATCAAATGCAAAAAATGAGCCAGACCCTTTTTCCTTTATTGGGCTCTTCAAAAACGTTTGAATGTGATATAATGAGGCTAAAGCTCAAGGAGGAGGGGGAGTGCTTATTGCAAGTAAGAGGTTTTGATTGACAAAATAAGAATAATATATTATAATTAAGGCGGATAAATGAAAAACAGAATAGATAGCCTTATTAATGATTTGAATCAAGATAAAAAATTGCAAAAAGAAGCAAGTGGAAGCCTGACAAGGGGAACTTGGCTGATGTATTGCCCGGGAAAATGATAGGTGGAGATGAATATATAAATGATAAAGGAAAGCTTCCCGCTGCAAATAACAGAACGTGGTATGAGGCAGACTTTAATTATCACGGCGGATTTCGTAATGACTGTAGAATTTTATATTCCAATGATGGGCTAATATTTGTAACTTATGATCATTATAAAACATTTTATGAAATAATATAATAGGAGTTTTTATGTACGAATATAAAGAATTATATACAATAGATTTCAGAGATGTACAATATTATATGGAATTTCATCCAATAATAAAACATGCCTTGGATTTTCCTGACTATTACGGTTGTAATTGGGATGCCCTGTGGGATTGCCTAACCGATATGATTGGTCGTCCAATGAATATCGAAATTTTGGGTCTTGATGTTATTGAAAGAAGATTTCCTCAAAGTGCAAAAGAATTTGTAAAAATTCTAAAAAGATGCAAGCACTATGACGACGATAGATATTCCCAAGATATAAAAATTGAAATAGTTGATGGAGATAAACGAATAGAAATCAAATAATTTTAGATGAAGAAATATGAAATACGCCATATTGGCGTTCATATTAATAAATAACTGCATTAAAAAAGTCCTTTCCGTAGAAGAAAGGACTTAATTTTTATAATAACCAGTTTTTGAAAGTTTTTGGGAAAGGGGTTCGGGGAGAACCCTTTTTTTAAAAAAGGTTCTCCCTGCAAAACTTAATTTTAAACCCAGACACGAAAACCCCGCCCGAAGGCGGGGTTTATCGTGCGCATACATCAATCGTGCTTCACATATAAATGTGCTTCACGATGTGTGATAATTATTCGGATATGACCCGGACACGAAAACCCCGCCCGAAGGCGGGGTTTATCGTGCGCATACATCAATCGTGCTTCACATATAAATGTGCTTCACGATGTATGCATTATTCGTAGAGTTTACCCATCTTCTGGAGTCTCTCGTACTTAGCCTTTGCGTTTGCCTCAGCCTTAGCGAAGAGAGCTGCTGCTCTTTCGGGGTTGGACTGTGCAAGACGAGCGTAACGAGTCTCGCTCTTGATGAAGTCAACGTAGCTACCGGTAGGCTCCTTGGAGTCGATAGTGAGCTTGTTAGCTTCAAGGGTGGGGTTGTAACGGAAGGTCTGCCAGTAGCCTGCCTCAACTGCCTTCTTCATTTCAAGCTGGCAGTTCTGCATGCCGCCCTTAACACCGTGCATCTCACAAGGAGCGTAACCGATGATAAGAGAAGGACCGTTGTAAGCCTCAGCCTCGGTAAGAGCCTTGAGGAGCTGGTTGGTATCGTAGCCCATAGCAACCTGTGCAACGTAAACGTAGCCGTAGGACATAGCGATCTCTGCAAGGTTCTTCTTGCCGATTGCCTTACCTGCTGCTGCGAACTGAGCAACCTGACCGATGTTGGATGCCTTGGAAGCCTGTCCACCGGTGTTGGAGTAAACCTCGGTATCGAACACGAAGATGTTTACGTTCTCACCGGAAGCGAGTACGTGGTCAAGACCACCGAAGCCGATATCGTACGCCCAACCGTCACCACCGAAGATCCACATAGACTTCTTGTTGAGGTAGTTCTTTTCAGCAAGAATCTTCTCGCGGAGAGCCTGGCAACCGCAAGTGCAGGTGCAAGCCTCAAGACCTGCCACGAGAGCTTTGGTTGCTTCCTCATTAGCCTTACCGTCATCAACGGTATTGAGGTAAGCCTCTGCAAGAGCCTTTATCTCTTCATTAGTGGTTGTTTCGCTAAGCTCCTTAACGTAACCGATAACTCTGTTTCTGATAGCCTTCTGACCGAGGTACATACCGAGACCGTGCTCTGCGTTGTCCTCGAAGAGGGAGTTAGCCCAAGCGGGACCACGACCGGACTCCTTGTTTACGGTGTAAGGAGTGCAGGGAGCGGATCCACCCCAGATGGAAGAACAACCCGTCGCGTTAGAGATATACATTCTCTCACCGAAGAGCTGAGTTACGAGACGAGCGTAGCTGGTCTCAGCACAACCTGCACAAGAGCCGGAGAACTCAAGGAGAGGCTGCTTGAACTGGCTACCCTTAACGGTGTTGTTGATGATGTCAGCCTTTTCTGCTACGTTAGCAACGGCGTAATCCCAAGCTGCCTGCTGGTCTGCCTGAGTTGCCTGAGGAACCATGCGGAGAGCGTAAGAAGCGGGATCTGCCTTTTCACCTGCAGCTGCTGCCTTCTTGTCTGCGGTTGCGTTTACGGGACAAGCCTTTACGCAGAGGGTACAACCCATACAGTCAAGGGGAGAAACAGCCATAGTGAACTTGTAGTTGGTCTTGATAACGGGCTTAGCGCAGAACTTGGTGGACTCGGGAGCGTTTGCAGCCTCCTCTTCGGTCATAGCGAAGGGACGGATGGTTGCATGAGGACAAACGAATGCACAGCTGTTACACTGAACACACTTGTCGGGATTCCACTCGGGAACCATAACTGCGATGCCTCTCTTTTCGTATGCAGCAGAACCCTGGGGGAACTGACCGTCTACGTAATCAACGAAGGTGGAAACAGGGAGGCTGTCACCCTTCATTGCGTTGGTGGGATTAACAACGTTGTTTACGAAGTTAACGAGGTCTTCGCGAGTACCGGTAGCGAGAGCTGCGGGAGCGTCGTCCTCACAATTTGCCCAATCAGCGGGAACGTCGATCTTAACAAATGCGTCTGCACCTGCATCGATAGCGGCATAGTTGAGGTCAACCATAGCCTGTCCCTTCTTGATGTAGGACTTGTATGCCATCTTCTTCATGTACTCGATAGCTTCCTCTGCGGGAAGGATCTTTGCGAGAGCGAAGAATGCGGACTGAAGAATAGTGTTCTTAACCTTTGCGTTACCGATCTGCTTGATAGCAAGGCTGGTAGCGTCGATGGTGTAGAAGTTTACGTCGTTTACAGCGAGGTACTTCTTAACAGCTGCGGGAAGGTGAGCGGAAAGCTCCTCTACGCCGTTCCACTGACAGTCAAGAAGGAAGGTACCGCCTTTCTTAACGTCGGAAACCATGTCATACTTCTTGAGGTAGGACTGGTTGTGGCAAGCTACGAAGTCTGCCTTGTTGATATAGTAAGGAGACTTGATGGGGGTGTCACCGAAACGAAGGTGAGAAATGGTGATACCACCGGTCTTCTTGGAGTCATACTGGAAGTATGCCTGGATGAACTTATCGGTGTGGTCACCGATGATCTTGATGGAGTTTTTGTTTGCACCAACGGTACCGTCGCCGCCGAGACCCCAGAACTTGCATGCGATAGTGCCTGCCGGAGCGGTGTCAGGAGCGGGCTTCTCTTCGAGAGAGAGGTTAGTAACGTCGTCTACGATACCAATGGTAAAGTTAGCCTTGGGAGCATCCTTAGCGAGGTTCTCGTAAACTGCGAATACGCTCGCAGGGGTGGTGTCCTTAGAACCGAGACCGTAACGGCCGCCAACAACCTTGATCTCCCCCTTGCCCTGAGTAGCCAAAGCAGTAACAACGTCGAGGTAGAGAGGCTCACCGAGAGAGCCGGGCTCCTTGGTTCTGTCAAGAACTGCTATCTTCTTAACGGTTGCAGGAATAGCTGCAGCGAGCTTGTCTGCGCAGAAGGGACGGTAAAGTCTAACCTTAACGAGACCGACCTTTTCACCCTTAGCGTTGAGGTAATCGATAACTTCCTCGATTACGTCACAAATAGAGCCCATAGCAACGATAACTCTATCTGCATCGGGAGCACCGTAGTAGTTGAAGAGCTGGTAGTTGGTACCGATCTTCTCGTTTACCTTGCCCATGTATTCCTCAACTATTGCGGGAAGAGCATTGTAGTACTGGTTGCAAGCTTCTCTGTTCTGGAAGAAGATGTCACCGTTCTGCGCGGTACCGCGGAGAGCGGGCTTGTTAGGATTGAGTGAGTGAGCGCGGAATGCAGCAACTGCATCCTTGTCGAGCATCTCCTCGAGGTCAGCGTAGTCCCAAGCCTCGATCTTCTGAATCTCGTGAGAGGTTCTGAAGCCGTCGAAGAAGTTAAGGAAGGGAACGCGGCCCTTGATAGCGGAAAGGTGAGCAACCGCACCGAGGTCCATAACCTCCTGAGGGTTGGTGTCAGCCAGCATAGCGAAACCGGTCTGACGGCAAGCGTAAACGTCGGAGTGATCTCCGAAGATGTTAAGTGCGTGGGACGCTACGCAACGAGCGGAAACGTGGAATACGCCGGGAAGAAGCTCACCGGCGATCTTATACATGTTGGGGATCATCAAAAGAAGACCCTGTGAAGCGGTATAAGTGGTGGAGTGAGCACCGGATGCGAGAGAGCCGTGAACGGTACCTGCGGCACCTGCCTCGGACTCCATTTCAATTACGTTAACGGTAGTGCCGAAAACGTTCTTGAGGCCTTGAGCTGCCCACTGATCGGTGTAGTCAGCCATAGGGCTGGAAGGTGTGATGGGGTAGATACCCGCAACTTCGGTGAAAGCGTAGCTTACATGAGCGGCAGCCTGGTTACCGTCCATGGAAAGCTTTTTTCTTTCGATTGCCATGTTTGCAATACCTCCTGAAAGTTTATTAAAAATTTTTTATAACAAAAAGCTTTGGTTATTGCGCACAATACAAAAGGGCGCAGTAATCCACCATTAATCATATCACATTTTCTTTAAAATGTAAATAGTTTTTGAAAAAAAACCTGATGATTTTGCATTTAATTTATAGGAAATATAAGAAAAGGTCGAAAAAACCGACACTCTTTGCCTCCCCTCACATTCTAAAAGCAAAAAAGTGTGTAAAATGTGGAATTTACGGTTGACAAACCTTTGAAATATAAGGTATAATAAATCATTAATAAAAATAAAAATTGATCGGAGACCGATTATGAACAAAAGATTATTTGAATATATTGCAAGCTCCCCTACTGCCTATCATGCCACCGCCCACACTGCGGAGATATTGAAGGATGCGGGATATAAGGAGCTTTTTGAAAACGAAAATTGGAAGCTGAAATCGGGTCGCGGCTATTTTGTAAGACGAAACGGTTCGTCTCTTATTGCCTTTCGCGTGCCCAGTGCCGAGGCGAGCGGATTTATGATAACCGCTTCGCACTGCGACAGCCCTTGCTTTAAGATCAAGGAAAACCCCGAGATAGCGGACAAGTATTACGTTAAGCTCTCTACCGAGGGCTATGGCGGAATGATATATTCCTCTTGGATGGATCGCCCCCTTTCGGTTGCGGGAAGGGTAACCGTTAAGAGCGAAAAGGGAATCGAGATCCGATTGGTAGATTTCAAGGAGCCTGTTGCGATTATTCCCAATGTTGCAATTCACATGAACCGTCAGGTAAATAGCGGATACAGCTATAATGCGGCGGTTGATATGCTCCCCATCTTTGGCGGAGAAAAGGACAGCTTTAAGGATACCGTTGCCAAGCTTGCGGGCGTATCGGTTGAAGATGTAATTACAACCGATCTCTTCCTTTACAATCCTCAAAAGGGATATGAGTGGGGAAGCTATGTGAGTGCACCTCGACTTGACGACCTCCAGTGTGCATTTAGTGCGCTTACCGCGTTTGTTGAGTCTGCTGATTCTCTCGTTGAAAATTCTGCAATTCCCGTATACGCTCTCTTTGATAACGAAGAGGTTGGAAGTCAGACCAAGCAGGGTGCGGCATCTACCTTCCTTTTTGATGTGACCGCAAGGGTGGCAGCAGCTCTCGAAAGTCAGCATCCTTGTCTTGTTGCCAATAGCTTTATGGTGTCCTGCGACAATGCTCACGCATGCCACCCCAATCATCCCGAATTTTCGGACAAGAACCACACCGTTTATATGAACGAGGGTATTGTCATTAAGTATAATGCTAATCAAAAATACACTACTGACGCGGTTTCCGCGGCGCTCTTCAAGCTTATTTGTGCCGAGGCAAGGTCGCCCGTGCAATATTATGCTAACCGCGCGGATATGGCAGGCGGTTCTACACTTGGTAACATAGCTAACACTCAAGTGTCGCTCAATACCGTGGATATTGGACTTGCCCAGCTTGCCATGCACTCTTCCTTTGAGACTGCAGGCAAGAAAGATACTAAATACCTTATTCGCGCGCTTTCCAAGTTCTACTCCAAGGCGCTGCAAAAGACCGAAAACGGTTATGAATTTAATTGATTTTGTGGATAGGACACGCGGAAAAGCTTGCAGGAACTATCTTGGAGAACCGATTAATCCACGGAAGCCTTGACACAGCTTTGCATCCTATGCGGCAGTGGCTATGATGAAGGCGCTTGAGAACAAATAATTTTTAAAAGAGAAGATCCACCGAAAATCGGTGGATCTTTTGCTTTTTATAGGTAATTTAAATTGTGCTGTTTTATGATTCATCAAAGCCTTTTTTACGAAATCTAATCAAAGAAATAATGGTAGATATAATGTTGAATACCTCTGTTATAATTCCGCCGATTGAAAATGAAACTATATTATGTATCAGCCAGCAAGGGGAGCTGATCGAAAGCTGGAAAATTCGGATACGCTTTGCCTTGTTTTGCCAGAAAACTATGGTTCCGCCTATCTGTGCGACGAGAATCAGTATAGTGAGCCAGTTTTCATAGGTGAGAGCGGCCACCATAACAAACCCAATTACTAAAAGTATTTCGCAGACGCGGTTTCTGAAGATTTTTACGTTAAGACAAACGCTTCGCAAGATCGAAAGCAGATTCATAAATGCACCTGCCTCCTGCCCGAGAAGCAGATAATGGGCGAAAAACAAAGTTGAGGATATTCCCTGAACTATAAAAAGATGCTTGTTTTTCTTAAACTGAAAGGAAGATATGCATACAGCCATGGCAATAAGTCCTATGACCTGTGCAATTACCTCTTTGGTTTCGGGAGTCATGATGTTCTCCTTTTTTACTTAAATGTGTGATTATTTTGTCTGCTTTTTGAAGTTTAGCAGTAATATTCCCGAAGAGATGAGAACGAGAGCTATAACGAGAACTATGGGATTTACTGCGCTTGATTCACCCGGCATAAGAAGCAGCGTAAGCATCGTGCCGAATATGGGAGTTGAGCAGTTAAATACCGTGATCTTGGATACGGGATTATGCTTGAGCAGTATGCCCCACAAGGAATACGCGATAGCTGAAAGCAAGGCGAGGTAGATGAGGTCAAGAACTCCTCCAACATTGGAAACCGTGATATTTCCGCCGCAGATAAGTCCAACAATTATCATAAACGCGCCGCCGATAATAAATTGGTATCCACTGATGGTAACGGGGTCTTCGTATGCCGAATATTTTTTTGTAAGCACCGAGGAAAAGGAAAGCGCTATTGCCGAGAGAAGCACGAAACCAACGCCCAAAAGATCAAGCGGATCGCTTGTGAAGGTAAGACCGTTCAGGTTTATCATCACAATGCCCAAAAATCCTATGGTGCAGGCGATTATCTTTTTTGCGGTCAGTTTTTCCTGACGGAAGATAAGTGAGGCGATAAGCACTGAGAAAAACGCGCCCGTGCCGCTGGCGATAGTGCCCTTGACACCGCTGGTGTATGCGAGTCCGAGATAGAAAAATATGTACTGGATAACGGTTTGCACAGCCCCTACGGTTAAAACCTTGCCCCAATTTTCCTTTTTGGGAAAAAGGAGTTTTTTGCGGGCGATGCTGAAGATGATTACCGTGAATATGCCCGCCAAGAAGAAACGGATGCCTGCAAAAAGCATGATGGAGGGCACTCCCTCTACGGCAAGAAGCTTGTATCCGGTTTTGATGGCAGGGGTTGCGCTACCCCAGAGCGCACAGCAGAGCAGAGCCATAAGGGTCAGCACTATTGGGTTTTGAAATATACTTGATTTTTTGTTTTTAAGATCCTGCATTGTTCTTTCCTTAAATCAATACTTGTTTTGAAGTCTTGAACAGTATAACACAAAAACACTCATTTTTCAAGTGATTTTGCGATTTTTAAAAATAAAGCAACAAAAACCAAGCCGACACGAATGAAAGAGTTCTTGTCGGCTTGGTTGGTTTTATTACATTTTACAGAGTAGAACCGAAATCGGTAACGATTGCCTGACCTGTAATTGCTCTCGACTCGTCGGAGGCGAAGAAGAGAAGCATATTTGCCACGTCATCAGGGAAGCAGGGCTGAACCTTAAGGTCGTTGTGTTTCATCATTTGACCGAAGATGTTCATATCCATATTGGCGGGGTTCATGCCCGCAACCATGGGGGTAACGATTGTGCCGGGGCAGATTGCATTACAACGGACGCCCGTTCCCGCAAAACGGAGAGCGGTGTGACGAGTGATACCGATAACTGCCGCCTTGGATGCAACGTAAGCCGCGCCGCCGCAGCCCATAACGCCTGCAACGCTTGCTACGTTAACGATAGAGCCGTATCCGGTCTTTGCCATTTCTGCACTTATCTCACGCATCATACACATAGTACCCTTGGTGTTGATGTCGATGACCTTGTTCATATCCTCATCGGTAAAGCTATCGATAGCCTTAAGACCGCTATCAAGCACACCCGCGTTGTTGATAAGGATGTCAACCTTGCCGAATGCTGCGAGGGTGGCTTCAAGAACCTTCTTTGCGTCCTCTGCCTTGGAAATGTCGCTGGCAACGGGAAGAACTTCGCCTCCTGCCGCGCGGATCTTTTCCGCAACCTCAAGCAGAGGTGCTTCGCGGCGTGCGGTGATAACTACCTTTGCGCCCTCTGCGGCAAACTTGATTGCGGTCGCCGCTCCAACACCGGAATTTGCGCCGGTAATAATTGCTACTTTGTCTTGTAAACGGTTCATATTAGCCTCCTTGGAAATATTTTATTTTTTGCTTAAATCCAACCCGAGAGATGTTTTCTCCCAAGCCTTACAGCTCTATTTTATCACAAACTTCGAGAAAATACAATAGCTTTGGGTAAATTGGCAGGCGTTTTTAAATAAAAGAAATCCACCGCAAACTCCGTTGCGGTGGATTTTTACTATATGCGAATTATTCCCATTCGATTAAATTAGCATGACAGTGAATGAATTGAAGTCTTTTCACGCGGTTCTTCTGTGCCATTTATTATAACATAAATTTGGAATAATTACAAGATGATTGTGGCAATATCTTTAAAGAATAATTAAATATCCGATATACTTATTACACAGAAGTAGTATCCGTCTATTATATAATAATATAGTGTGTTTTCTGGAATATCTCGTTTCTTTTCGGTTAAAACAAATCCTACCTTGTATGGAGCAAAATGTATTTTATATTCATATAGCTTATTGACTTGAATGTCTTTCACATTTAAAAGATTCGTGTATTCTTCATTTGATGTGTATAGCGTATGTAAATCAAGTCGTCCGTTGGATTCAACCAAAAACAAAGAATCAACGCTCATCATATAGGTCTCATCGGCATAGTCAGTATAGATGTTAAAATAACCTAAGATTTGACATTCTTCATAATCGTCTTCAATTAAATCTTCGAGGCAAGTAATATAATACAAGTCTTTATTTTCTTGCTTGGGAGAATCTAATTCAGGAAGCATTTTAAATGCGAGCAAAAGAAGGCAGGAGATACAAATAATCGCATTGCCAATCATAAGCAATATTTTTGGGCCGAGACGTGATTTAAAAGTAATTTTTTCTGTAACCTCTAATGGCTCGGGCATAGTTTCTTCAAGTGTGCCCGAAATATAGGCAATTTGTTTTTGGGCAAGTGTTGAAAGAAAGAGTTTTTGGGCGGGTTCCTTGATTTGCTCAAAAATCGCACCCGCTTCGTCAACGTCGCCCATCATTCGCTTGGTAACGGCTAATTTATATTGACAGTTTAGGAGAGCATATGAATTGTTTTTCTTTCTGGAATATTTTTTAATACGTCTTTCTAGGTTTGCACATGCCGACTCATAGTCGGCTTTAGAAAACGCAAGATAAAATTCGTATACCTCCTTGTCTTGCTTGTGAATTTTCAAATTAGGATTATACTTAAAATAGTTATCAATTTCGGCAAGTTGATTCTTTAATCCTTCATAGTCTTCGCGTTCAAAGCAAATACTGCAGAGCAATAAACGTAAGTAAATACTGTTCTTAACTTTCTTGTTTTGTAACAAAAGAGAAGAAATAATAATGTTGTAGGCAGATTGATAATCTCCCACGGCAAAATAAAGATTCAGCATATGAGAATAGTTATCCCGAAACGGCTTGGCCTTTATTATAGCAGCATATTTCTCAGCGTCAAGCTCTTGAGAAAGCGAAGGCATAATTGTTGCTCGCACAGCCAAGTTGATAGCTATTCTCACATATATCCCCACGCAGACACAATAACCTATCAATACAAGGGGGTCTGTGATTAACCAAACCGGTATTAACACCGGAAGAAATAAAATAATAAACAAAATATAGTATGAAGCAATCGCTTTTTTTGCGGATTTATTGTTCATATTATTTTTCTCCTTTCACAATAAAGTGTTGTCATGCGAAACTGTCAAATAGTCAAAAAGCGGCTTGGAATAAGACTTCCAAGCCACTTAAAAACCTTACGGTTGTTCATGCATTTTTTCTCCATTGAATTCAGGGCAAACATTTTTATTCTCATGGATATCATGATTTTTCATATCATAATCCAAAAAATTATCTCACTTGTATTTATAATTGGCTTTCCATTCTCACTTATTTTCATAAGTC
>JAZOMF010000084.1:0-80215 GCA_045653805.1 Eubacteriales bacterium | reverse complement strand
ACGGGACGTCGAGGGCGCCGTCCCCTACGGTTTTAAACGTTTGCGAATTCATTTACCGTAGAAGGATTTTGAACAATTTCGCGATCGTAGGGGACGGCGCCTCGACGTCCCGTGAACGATAATTTTAAATTGACGCAACGGGAGGAGCAAGCCCCTCCCCTGCGGTTTAGGGTGTCGTACAACACACCGACAAATCAAAATTTGAAACACAAAAGCCTATCGCACCGCGATAGGCTTTTTTATTTGATTTAATTATTCATTTTCGCCGTTGGCGCTTTCATCCTTTGCTTCGTCGGCTTCGCTTGCGTTGCCGTCTACCGCTTCGGTTTTAAGCTCCTCGGTTGCGCTTTCCTCGGTCTGGCTTTCCGCCTGCGCCTCAGCCTCAGCTCTTGCCTTTTCGGCGTTTTCTTCCTCGCGCGCCTTGTTGTCATCTGCGCTCTTCTGCTTCTTTGCCTCGGCAATAGCCTCGATCTCTTCCATTACGGGGCTTTCGCTCTCCATAATAGCCTTGAACTGATCGCCGTCCATTATCTCGTGCTTAACCAGGAAGTCCGCGATAAAGTGGAGCTTTTCAATATCCTTGGTGAGGATATCCTTTGCCTTATTGTAAGCCTCACTGATGACCTCGTGGATCTCGTTGTCGATCTTTGCCGCGATCTCCTCGGAATAATCCTGGGAAGAAGAGAAGTCACGTCCGAGGAATACTTCGCTCTGATCGTTACCAAAGCAACGGGGACCGAGAACGTCGGACATACCCAGTCTGGTTATCATCTTCTTGGCGGTCTTGGTAGCGCGCTCAATATCGTTGGATGCACCGCCGCTTACGTCGCCGTTGATGATCTCTTCAGCCGCACGTCCGCCAAGGAGCATGGAAATTTCCTTCTTGAGCTCGCTCTTGTAAACGCTGTACTTGTCTTCCTTAGGAGGATTGAGTGTGTAGCCGAGTGCTCTGCCCGAGGGAATGATAGATATCTGCTGAACGGGGTCGAGGTCGAGGTGGTATGCAATCATAGCATGACCTGCCTCGTGGTATGCGGTGTTTCTCTTTTCCTCGTCCTTCATTACTCTGGACTTCTTCTTGGGACCTGCAATTACACGGATGAATGCATCGGAGATGTCATCCATACCAATGAGGCTCTTTCCTCTTCTTGTTGCCAGAAGAGCCGCCTCATTGAGGAGGTTTGCAAGGTCTGCACCGGTAAAGCCTACGGTCATGCGGGCAACCTCGGAGAGGTCAACCGAGCCTTCGAGGGGCTTGTTGCGGGTGTGAACCTTGAGTATTTCAACTCTTCCGTTGATGTCGGGGTAGTTAACTGTTATCTGTCTGTCGAAACGACCGGGACGGAGAAGTGCGGGGTCAAGAATGTCGGGGCGGTTGGTTGCGGCAATTACGATAATGCCATCGTGTGAGCCAAAGCCGTCCATCTCAACGAGAAGCTGGTTGAGTGTCTGCTCACGCTCATCGTGTCCGCCGCCGAGACCTGCACCTCTGTGACGTCCTACCGCATCGATCTCATCGATAAATACGATGGACGCGGGAGATTTTCTCGCGGTGTCGAAGAGGTCGCGTACACGCGAAGCACCAACACCGACGAACATTTCAACGAAATCCGAACCGGAGATTGAGAAGAAGGGAACACCCGCCTCTCCGGCAACTGCCTTTGCAAGCAGGGTCTTACCGGTACCGGGAGGGCCCATGAGCAGAACGCCATGGGGGATTTTTGCGCCAAGCTTTGCAAACTTGGAGGGGTCTTTAAGAAATTCAACGACCTCTTCAAGCTCTTCCTTTTCTTCGTCAGCACCTGCAACGTCGCGGAAGGTGACCTTGTCCTTTTGATCGGGAGTTGCCATCTTTGCGCGGGATTTTGCGAAGCTGTTCATCTTGCCGGGGCCACCGTTGCTGATCTGGCGGGTCATAATGATGTACATTACGATAAGTGCCACAACAACGAGAATGATGGGGATATAGGTGAGCCAAGCCGAGTATTCTGCGGGGGGAACGTATTCGCCTACAAGCGTTCCTGCCGCCATCTGCTCTTCGATGTCGTCTCCCAAGTCGGCGTGGAAAAGGCTGAGGCTTACTACCTTGTAGCTTGCGGTGTACTTGCCGTCTTTATTTTGAGAGCCGAACTCCTCGGCAAGGGTAGAGCCGTCCTTGAAGGTGATCTTCAGGACGTTATCGTTCCCCATGGTGAAGCTTTCGACCTGCTCGGTCTTAAACGCCTCCACCACGTCGGAATACTTCATTCCCGCGGCGTCGTTTTTAGCAAACAGCATCACGCATACGATGATGACTATCGCTATTAAAACTACATAAAATAATATTTGTTTTATGCTTTTTTTCATTTAGTCCTCCGTTTATGTGCTAATGGATCGTCTTTTTTTATTATATGCCAAAGAAGACCGTTTAAAATGAGTGAAAGTATAATTTTTCACTTTCAAAGTATAACACTTCTGTGTTAATCTTTTGTTATGGTAGTGTGAAGGCTTCCAAAAAATTATTTTTCGTAAACGCTTCTCTTAAGTACGCCGACGTAGGGGAGATTTCTGTAGTTTTCGTTATAGTCGAGACCGTATCCGATCACGAACTCGTCTTCGATCTGCTGACCGCAGTAATCGGGAACGAAGTCAACCTCGCGGCGCGAGGGCTTGTCAAGGAGAGTGCAGGTCTTAACGCTGTTAGCATTTCTGTTCTTGAGAAGCTGGGTAAGACGGGACAGTGTACGTCCGCTGTCTACGATGTCCTCAACTATGAGAAGATCGTACTGCTCAAGCTTTTCTCTCATAAGGTCGAGATGTATCTTGATCTCTCCGGAGGTCTTTGTGCCTTCTCCATAAGAGGATACCTTCATGAATTCAAGCTCCATAGGAAGATCGATCTTCTTCATAAGATCGGATGCGAACAGCACAGACCCTTTGAGAATGGTGATGAGGATAAGAGGCTTTTCAGAGCCCTTATAGTCGTTGGTGATCTGTTCTGCAAGCTTAGTGGTGATCTGGTCAAGCTCTTCCTTGGTTACTAATACTCTTTCAACGTCCTGATGCATGATGTTTTCTCCTGACTTAAGTTAGATTAAATTTTTTGCTTCAATTTATATATTGATATATTGAACTCACGTTCAGCTTTCTTTGCGCGAGCGATATCGCTGATCGCACAAAGAGGGGTGTAGATGATCTCCTCGCGGGAGATGATCAAGGGAAGTGTGTCTCTATCGGATAGAGGCACTTTTTTGTCGCACATAAGCTTTTTCAGCTTTTTGTGGACTCCGCCGTCGAGAATGGCATCTCCCGCGCGGCGATTTCTGGCATACAGCTCGTTGTGTTCGCCTTTTAGATCAGCGGAGGCATATAACGAGTAATTGACGTCAATTATAGGCTGATTGCAACCGCATTTTGTGATACAAACGGCGAAAAGAGTGCCGTTTATAATGTTGAAGCCCTCCGATAGAGGAAATTCGTAGCTTTCGGCAGCGTCTTTCTTGGTTTTGTCGGGCTCAAAGGTCAACACTCCGTCAGTAAATACCGCTTTTGTGAGCGACGGAAGGGAAATGCAACCGTTTTTGCCCGAAGCTGCAAACTTCAAAACCTCGTCTACGTGGACCTTTTCAAGGCTTGCCGCAAACGTCTCGTCAAAGCGAAGCTTTATGACTCGCTTGGCAACCGCGGGATGAAGGGTGGAGAGCTGACAGGTGTTGATGCTCTCGCAACCTTCCAAAAAGCGCTTCGCCTCGGAAGTGATGAAATCATTATCCTCGCGAGCCGCGTCGGATAGTCTCGCTCCCGATTTTTCAGGGGATGGAAATATCTCGCGGAGCATGGGGATAAAATTGAGGCGGAGCTTGTTTCTGGTGCAGTCATCCTCAAAATTCGTGCTATCGCTGACGTATTCGATGTGGTTTTGACTACAAAGCTCAAATATCTCTTGCTTGGTGGCTGACAGCAAAGGTCTGACCGCTACGCACTGCCCTTTTCGGTCGAGAGGTCGCACCGTGGGGATTCCACTGATGCCCTCGATTCCGCATCCGCGACAAAGATTGAAGATCTGGGTTTCAAAATTATCGTCGGCGTTATGGGCGGTGGCAAGGATGCGAATGCCTTTTTGCTCCATTATCTTGGCGAAAAAGTCATATCGCACGTCTCTTGCGGCGGTCTCAATGCTTTTACCCTCAGTTTGCGCTATTTGGGGCACGTCGGCGCGATGCACAAACAGTTCAACTCCCAAGGAAGAGCAGAGAGAGGTGCAAAACGCCTCGTCTCTTGCCGCCTCGTTGCCAAAAGCCTCGGTGCGGATGTTGTGGTTGACGTGCGCCGCGTAGAGCGGAAAGTCTCTTTTTTGCTTCAACACACAAAGCAGATGGAGAAGAGCAGAGGAGTCTGAGCCGCCCGAAAGAGCGACCAAGACAGGCTCACGCTCGTCAAGACCTGCCAGTGCGTGTGGATCTTTAAAATAACTCGGTAAAATGTCGATCATAAATGATCTCCGATACGATTTTTATTTGCGGAGCATCTTATTGAGGAAGATGCTCTTCGTTGGCAAGCTCGCGGAACTTGGTATATCGTCCCGTCCAGCCTACTTTGACGGTGTCGGTTGAGCCGTGACGGTTCTTGGCTATGATGACCTCAGCCACGTTCTGCTCGGTGTCGGGGGCAACACTGTCGCCGCCCTCGGCGTTTTTGTAATATTCGTCTCTGTAAAGGAAGATGATAACGTCAGCGTCCTGCTCGATAGATCCCGATTCACGAAGGTGAGAGAGCATTGGGCGCTTGTTTGTGTTTGCCTCTGTTCCACGGGAGAGCTGAGAGCAACAAATAACCGGAACGTTCAATTCCTTTGCAAGTATCTTGAGGGAACGGGAAATTTCCGAAACCTCTTGAGTTCTGTTTTCGATCTTCTTATCCGACTGCATAAGCTGCAGATAGTCGATGATCACGAGACCGAGATTGTCCACGCGGCGAAGCTTTGCCTTCATCTTTGTAACCGAGATGCCGGGGGTGTCGTCAATGAGGATGTTGCATCCCGAAAGGGAGGATGCCGCCTGCGCGATGTGCCCCCACTCCTCGGGCTTCAGCTCGCCTGTACGGAGAGAGTAGCTGTCGATGAGTGCCTCACTGGAAATAACACGGCTTACAAGCTGCTCTGCCGACATTTCGAGTGAGAAGATGGCAACTGCCTTCTTGGTTTGCTTTGCTACGTTGGTTCCTATATTAAGACAGAAGGAGGTCTTGCCCATACCGGGTCGTGCTCCTACGATAACGAGGTCGCTGTTGCCCATTCCCGCAAGCACTCGGTCAAGAGAGCGGAAGCCTGTGGACGTACCCTGCTGACCCTCGGGGTCATTGCGCAGAGCGCTGAGGTGGGCGTATACGTCGGTAAGCACCTCGCGGATGTGACGGAAGTTTTTGGTCTCACGTCCTTGGGTTATGGAATAAAGCTTACCTTGGGCAGACTCGAGAATGCCTGCAACCTCGTCCTGCTCCGAATATGCCGCGTCGGAAACCTCGTTGCACATACCGATGAGCTGGCGCAATATACTCTTGTCCTTGACTATTTTTGCGTAGTCCTTGACGTTGAGGGCGTTGGGAACGGTCTGCGCAATGACCTTTATGTATTCTTCGCCGCCCGATTTTGAATAAATACCCTTTTTAACAAGCTCGTCGATGAGAGTTACGATATCGATCTGGCTATTGGTCACGAAAAGACCGTGCATAGCAAGATATATCTGCTTGTGCTCCTCAAGGTAAAAGTCGTTTGAGGAGATAGAATCTGCCACGAGATTTATGCACTGGGGGTCGATAAGGATCGAGCCTAAGAGCGATTGCTCCGCAATAGCGGAGAAGGGTAGCTTTCTGATAATATCTTCAGCCATGATTTTCTCCAATTAAAATTAAATTTGCTTGGGACTTTTGCTTATTTCTCGGTAACAACAACTTTAAGAGTTGCGTTCACCTCGGGATAAACCTTAACTTCTACGTTGTAGGTGCCGTAAGACTTGATGTTCTCGGGGAGAGTCATCTTTCTCTTGTCGATGTCGATCTTGTGCTGTGCCGCAAGTGCCTCTGAAATGTCCTTGGTTGTAACGGAGCCGTAGAGACGTCCGTCAGCACCAGAGGAAGCGTGGATCTTGACGGTGAGGGTCGCAAGCTTTTCGGCAAGCGCCTTTGCTGCCGCCTTTTCTTCCTTGAGGCGGAACTGCTTGGATTCTTCCTTGCTCTTCGCCTCGCTCATAACCTTTGCGTCTGCGGCTACTGCCAGCTTCTTGGGGAAGAGAAAGTTGCGAGCGTATCCGTCGGAAACCTCAACTATCTGATCTTTTTTGCCCTGACCCTTAACGTCAGCTAAAAGTAATACCTTCATTATAAATTCTCCTAAAAATGATTTGCTTATTTATGTTAGATTTTGTGCTTGTGATCGTATTCGAAATAATCGTCGATAGCATCCTTGAGCATCTCAAAGGTCTTGGTGAGCGTGGAATTGCGCACCTGCGCGCCTGCGATGTCAAAGTGTCCGCCGCCCTTAAGTCTTTCAAGGATGAGCTGAACGTTGATGCCACCCTTGCTTCGTCCCGAGATGACAACGTCGTTATCCATACGAACAAGAGCGAAGGAAGCCTCAACGCCCTTGATGTTAAGGAGCTTGTCCGCCACCTTGGCTGCAACGACTCTGTCCTCGGGGGTGGAGGGACGGTCGAGTGCCATCCAGGTGATGGCGATCGAGTCGCGGTAGATGCGAGCCTTGGATTCAAACTCACCGGTTAGCATAAGCTCGTCAAGGCTTTCGTTGAAGAACTCACGAACCACTCCGGTATGAGCGCCTCTGGTATAGAGGTAATGAGTTATCTCAAAGGTCTGCGCGCCTGCGTTTCTCGTGTAGTTGTTGGTGTCAAGCATGATTCCCGACAAAAGCACCTCTGCCTCCTCCTTATGGAGCTTGTCGGCGTACTTGCTTCTGAAAAGTATTTCTGCAACTATCTCGCTGGCAGAGGATTTGGTAGCTTCGATGTACTGAAGGAACGGATCGAAGGGAAGCGCCGCCGCAAGACGGTGGTGGTCGAGAACGGCGATGTTGGCAACGGTTTTTGCAAGATCACCGGATTCAAAGATGTAGGGATTATTAACGTCACAAATGATAAGCACAGTGTCGCCTGTAATAAGATCTCTCGCATCCTCTCCTGTGATGAATACGTCTTTATATACGCCGAGGGGCTCAAGCTGAGCGTAGCAGGTCTTGAAGGAATCCACCTTCTTGTTTACAACCACGTTGACTTTGGGACGGTCGGCGGGGGATTTGTCGGCATGCACGTCATCAATGACAGACATGGCAAATCTCGCCATACCAATACAAGAGCCGATAGAGTCGAAGTCGGGGTTGGAGTGACCCATTATAAGCACTCCCGACGCCCCTGCTATATGCTTTTCAAGTATTTCACCGCTGACTCGGGAAACGATTGCGGTATTGTTTTCCATAGTTTTGTGAGTGCCGCCGAAGAAAGAGTATCCGGTAAGGTCCTCGCGTCTGATCGCTACCTGATTTCCACCGCGCTGTATTGCGATGTTCAAGGCGTCAAATGCCGCTTTTTCCTTTTCCTTGAGAGTGCCGCGGATAGAGGCGATACCCATAGAAATTGTAACAGGGAAGCTATTGTCACCGATTTTAAGGGACATTATCTTTCTCTGAATGTCAAAGTCGCGGAGCATCTGCTTTTCAAGCTCCTTCTTTGCAAATACGGCAACGTACTTGTCGTTTTCGTATTCACGCATAAATCCGTGCATTTCGGCAACCCAGGATTTGATTATGTTTTCCGCTTCGGTGGATGCCAGGCGGTAGTCTGCTCTGACGTACTGGGTCAGCTCCTGGAGGTTGTCGAGGATAATGTAGGCGACAACGGTGCTCTCGCTTTCCTCGCGCTCGAGAACGGTCAGGTAATCCTCAACGTCCTTGAAAACGGTGAAATAGTAGTTCTCACCTCTCACCTTGAACACATAGGGCACAACCTCGTATCGCTTTCCGTCAGACAGCTTGGTGATGGCGACTTGAGACAGTGCAGAGCTGTCAGGAAGATCGAATATCGTTTCGTTGATATAATTGTCCTTGTTTTTTGCACCCGAAATTATCGCCTGCATGGGCACGGTGCAAAATTCCTTAAGGGATATGCCGCTGACGGCTTTTTTGTATCCGAGAATGTCTTGAAGAGCACCATTCATAACCTTAACCTTGGCGCCGCCGTCAACGATGGCGTAGGGCAGGTCGATTATATAACGGAACATATCGTATATTTCGGTATCGAGCTGGATAGCCTCCTGCCTTGCCTTTTTTGCTTTAATGGACTTTACAAGGTAGAATATGCAAACGAAGCCTGCCGTAACGAGGTATATGCAGAAGAATGTGGCAAGAATTGCTAAAGAAGAGGTGTTGTTTCGCTCGAAATCAAAAAACAAGTCAAGGGGAATAAGCAGAGCGAGCAGAATTATTGCCTCGGAAACGCAGAATATCATGGGGAAGCTGAGGTCTACACTGAATCTTGCCGATCTGCGGTTCTGAGAAGTGTTTTTATTACGAGATGGATTTTTTATACTCATTTTTTATCTCCTTTTCCGTAGAATTCCTTTGCCCAGGTGTCAACTGCGCCTAAAATGACGTATATTGCTCCCACCAGAGGCAAAATGAAGGGGGACGCGGTAAAGAAAAACATAACGATAAAAGTTAATGCTATGGAGAGCAGAAGCCCGATAACTCCAAGACGCTGAGGGAGCGCCTTGGCCGCCTTCAAGCTCATCATAAAAAACGCGGGAGTGAGTGCGATGCAAATGTTGGTAGCCACCACCGCAATGATGGAGGACTGGTTAAAGGAGTCCAGCGAGAAGGACATTATAAATGCTATGGCAAATATGAACGCCGCCGCAACACTGACTGTAAGTGTGGTAGCCTCGGGAGAGAGGTGCTCATCAAGTCCGTAAGCCTCAAGCAGCTTGTGCTGTGTCTTGAGGGCGATGAAGGCAACCGAAGCGCATACTGCCATTGCCAGACCTACCGCTGAATTTACATAGACGTTTACGGCAAGGATGACAAGCTGTCGCATTTCGTTTGAAAACTCCAAGCCGTCTATTGCGTTAAAGCTCTCTTGATAATAGTTGATAACGAAATTGGTAGCATCACGAGTAAAGCTTTCTGCAGCAGATTGGCTTACACTCCCGTAATAATAGTAAAGTCCGAGAGCTGCAACGCCCACCGTAATAGCAAAGATGGCGGATGCACAAATGAGGGTAGCGGTTGTCATGCCTGCTTTGCGGCGAGTGGCAATTCCCATAAGTGCCGAGGGCATATATATTACCGGAGCGATAAGGGATATAACGGGATCAGAGGTCACCGCCAAAGCTATCGCATATGCAACGACAGGGAGGAGTGTTGGGAGCAAAATTCCGATTCTTTTTGCCGAGCAGACCAAAGTTGAAAACGCTCCAACGGAAATGATTCCTCCGAAAATAAGTGCGGGGATGATTGGGTAACCGAAAAGCGAAATGGTAAGACCCAAGGCCATAGTTTTCAGTACCGCGTGAAATATCTTTTTTGATGTAATGAACATAACCATGGCACAGAGCACACAACTTATCCAAGATGTGACTATGGTGGCATCGAAAAGCCCTGCCATCATAAAAGTGCCGGTGAGGGAGGAGAGAAGAGTGGTGAGTGCGAGTATAATTACTGTACGAATCGGGAAAAAGCCGTGGTTATTATCTATTTCACTAAAATATGAGCTTTCTTTTTCGATATTCATATCCTTCCTCCTTTTCTTTAAGATTTTTGCTATTGTGAAAAGACTTCCCACAATATCACATTATAATATTATATCATATAATAGTGATTTTGTAAACAGTATTTTTAAATTTTTATACAATTATTAATGAAAGAAGTTGTTACTTCAAAGAAGTGCACAATAATATGGAGCTCATCCCTAAAAAACTGATATTTTAGACAAAAAGCAAAAAATATTAAAAAATTTCAAAAAAGTATTGCAATTTAGAAAAAAGTGTGATATAATTCATATAGTGTATATCGTAAGGTGGAGTGGGTTCAAGGATCCACTCTTAAATTTTGCCGATATCAAAAAAGCTCGTCAAGAGAAAGGAGCTCATGTTTTATGAAAAATAACGGAAGCAAAAATATTGCCGCAACCGTCAAAGAGCTTATCGCTCCCGTGGCACAGCAGATGGAATACTGGCTCTGGGATGTTGAGTTCGTTAAGGAAGGCGCCGACAAGTATTTGAGAATTACCATTGATAACGAGGAAGGCATCACAATTGAGGATTGCGAGAAATTCCACCGCGCTATCGATCCCATTCTCGATGAGGCGGACCCCATCAGCGAGGCTTATATTCTTGAGGTTTCCTCTCCCGGTATCGAGCGCGAGCTCAAAACCCCTCAGCACATCGATGCTTGTGAGGGCTGGGACGTTGAAGTAAAGCTCTATGCTCCCAAGAATGGCTCCAAGGCTTTCCGTGGAGTTCTTTGCGGATATGACGAGGATGGAAACATCGTCATCGAGATCGGCGCAGACAAGATGGCTTTCAAGCCCGATGAGATCGCAAAGATCGCAACCTATTTTGATTTCAGCAAATCGTAATTTTAGTTTCTAAATGATTGAAAGGATATATTGATCAATGAACAAAGAGTTTTTTGCAGCACTTAGACTGCTCGAAGCGGAAAAGGGAATTCCCCAGGAATACATGATCGAAAAGATCGAGGCAGCGCTTGTATCCGCATTCAAGAAGGAATACGGCAACAACACAAACGTGCGCGTTAATATTGACCCCAATAAGGAAGACGTTAAGGACTACCAGCAGAAGGAGGTCGTTGAGGTGGTTGAGGACCCCGCGATCCAGATATCTCTCGCTGACGCAAAGGCAATAAGCAAGAGAAACGTTCTCGGCGGCACCGTTGAGTTTGAGGTTAAGACCAAGAACTTCCGTCGTCTCAGCGCGGCGGCGGCAAAGTCTGTTATCATCCAGGGCATTCGCGAGGGTGAGCATAGAGTTATGCAGGAGGCATATGAGTCCAAGCGAGAGGAGATCATCACTGCAACCGTTCAGAAGATCGATTACGAGACCGGAAACGTACTTCTCGACACCGGAACAGGCTATGCTACTCTTCTCAAGAACGAGCAGATCCCCGGCGAGTATTTCGAGGTTGGAGATAAGATAAAGGTATTTATTCAGGAGGTTAACAAGGAGCTTCGCGGCCCCATCGTTACTCTTTCCAGAGTACATCCCGGATTTATCAGACGTATGTTTGAGCTTGAGATTCCCGAGATCGCAGAGGGCATCGTTGTCATCAAGGGCGTTGCTCGTGATGCAGGCTCTACCACCAAGGTAGCAGTTTACTCCAGAGACGAAAGCGTTGACGCAGTTGGTGCTTGTATCGGTACTCACGGTATGAGAATTGATAGCATTCTCGACGAGCTTTGCGGCGAAAAGATACAGCTTATTAAGTACAGCGAGGATATCGAAGAGTACGTAGCAAGCGCACTCTCTCCCGCAACCGTTATCTCTGCGGAGATGGAGAGCGAGAGAATGTGCCGCGTGACCGTTGCTCCCGACCAGCTTTCCTTGGCTATCGGCGCAAAAGGTCAGAACGTACGCCTTGCGGTTAAGCTTACAGGCGTTAAAATCGACATTAATGCAGAAGGTCTTGAAAAGAACTCTCCCGTTGTGTGAAGCAACCGTTAAATACGATAATTATGGAAAACAATAATCAAAAGCCTCGTAAGATGCCGATGCGCCAGTGCCTCGGTTGTAACGAGCATAAGCCTAAGAAGGAAATGATAAGAGTCCTGAGAACTCCCGAGGGCGAGATAGTGCTTGACCTTGTAGGGAAGAAATCGGGCAGAGGCGCATACGTGTGCCCCAAGAAGTCATGCTTTGTAAAGGCAAGAAAATCCAAGAGAATAGAGAATATTCTAGAATGTAAGATTCCCGAGGAGATATACGACGAAATGGAAAAAAGCATTTCGGAGGCGGAGCTTTGATATGAGCGACGAAAAGGGTATTCTCGGAATGTTAGGACTGTGCCGCAGAGCGGGAAAGACCGTGATAGGTACAGATATGGTGTGTGAGCATCTGCGAGCGCGCAGTGCAAAAAAAGGTGACAGAAATAATAAAAACGCCGGCGAGACGGAAATATTGGTTCTCGAGGGAGCGGACACCTCTGAAAACACACATAAAAAAATCAGTGACAAATGTGATTACTATAATGTGAAGCATATACGGCTCACTTCAAGCTGTGAAGCCTTGGGCAAGGCGGTTGGAAAAAGAGCAACGGCAGCGGTAGCTATTGCAGATGCAAGCTTTTGCCGCGCTATACTTAGTCGTCTTGAAGAGAACTGATATGCATTAAACCGGAAAGGTATGGGTATAATTTATGGCAGTAAAACCTCAAATCAAAGCAAATCAACTCGCAAAGGACCTCGGTCTTAAAAGCAAGGAAATCGTCGATATTATGGCGGGCAGGGGCATTGAGCTTAAAACTCAGAAGTCCCTTGAGCCTCACGAATTCGACGTTCTGTTCGATGCAATTACATCGGCTCACCAGATCGAGGGCATCGACGACTATATAGACGGAGTGACCTTCATTCCCACCAAGCTTGAGAAGAAGGCGGTGCCCGAAGTGGCTCCCGAATCCAAGAAGGAGATCGAGGAGAAGTCTGCTCCCGAAAAGAAGGCGGAAGAGCCTAAGACCGAAAACAAGATCGAGAAGAAGGCTGAAAAGTCCGAAAAGAAGGCAGCAGAAGCTAAATCTGCGCCTGTAACTCAGACCAAGGAGTCTGTCGCTGCCAAGGCAGAGCCCGAGGTGAAGAAAGAGGTTAAGGAAGAGAAGAAGGTTGCGGCTAAGCCCGAGTCCGCAGCGCCTCAGGTCAAGGTACAGCCCAAGGTTGACCGAGCGGAGGCTCTTGCGCGTGCGGCGGCAATCGAGAGAGCGGCTCGGGAAAAGGCTGCGCAGAGAGCGGCAAACGAGGCGAAGAGACCTGACACTCATAACAATAACAACAATAATACCAGAAGAAACGACGATAGACCCCAGAGACAGGATAGACCTGCTTTCAATAAGGATAACGGCGGCTTCCAGGGTGGCCAGAGACCTCAGGGCGCTCAGCAGCAGAGAGACAACCATAGCCAGCAGGGTCAGGATCGTTTCTCTCGTATGGGTGCTCCCAACTTTGACAGACAGGCGCCCCAGAAGAGAGATGATCGCCGTCAGCAGCAGAAGCCCCAGTTCAACAATAACAGAGGCGGCATGGGTATGGATAAGGACGATTACATTCCTTCCGCTCCCAGAGAGAAGTTCCAGCCCCAGGCGATAGTAAGAGCGCAGACCCCCAAGGGTGGCGACGGTACAAGCAAGAAGGGTGCGGCAAAGACCGTGGATATACGTACCTCCAGCGTTGACCTTTCCAAGTACGATGAAAAGCTTGATAACTTCGTAGCCGAGAACGAGAGAGATCTTAGAAACGGCAACAACCAGAAGCTCAAAAAACAGCAGAATCATACCAGACAGGAAGGCGGCTGGGCAGGTAACAACAAGGGTAAGAACAACAAGAAGGGTAATAAGAACGAACAGAAGCAGCCCGTTACTATCATAAAGGGTCCCATCAAGGTTCAAATCCCCGAGGAAATCATGGTAAGTGACCTTGCGGCAATGCTTAAGGTCACCGTTGCAGAGGTTATCAAGAAGCTTATGCTTATGGGTGCTATGGCTACCGCAAATCAGACCATCGACTTCGATACCGCGGCACTTGTTGCCGTTGAGTGTGGAGCAGAGCCCGAAAAGGCAGTTGTGGTTACTATCGAAGAGAAGCTCTTCGACGACACCGAGGATACCGCAGAGCAGCTCCAGCCCAGAGCACCCGTTGTTTGCGTAATGGGTCACGTTGACCACGGTAAAACCTCTCTTCTCGATGCTATCAGACACACCAACGTTACTACCGGCGAGGCTGGTGGTATTACTCAGCACATCGGTGCTTATAGAGTTAAGAACAACGATCAGGATATTACCTTCCTTGATACCCCCGGTCACGAGGCGTTCACCGCTATGCGTGCCCGCGGTGCGCAGTCTACCGATATTGCGATTCTCGTAGTTGCGGCAGACGACGGTATCATGCCCCAGACCGTTGAGGCAATAAATCACGCAAAGGCGGCAGGTGTTGACATCATCGTTGCTATCAACAAGATGGATAAGCCCACCGCAAACCCCGATGCAATTAAGCAGGAGCTTACAAAGTACGATCTCGTTCCTGAGGAGTGGGGCGGAGACATCATCTGTGTTCCCGTATCTGCTCTCACCAGAATGGGTATCGAAGACCTTCTTGAAAATGTTCTTCTCGTTGCAGAGGTCAAGGAGCTTAAGGCTAATCCCGACCGTCGCGCAAAGGGTCTTATTATCGAGCCAAAGCTTGATAAGGGAAGAGGTCCCGTCGCGACCGTACTCGTTCAGAACGGTACACTTCCCAATGGCGATATCGTTATTGCAGGCACTTCCGTTGGCCGTGTTAGAGCTATGACCGACCACAACGGTAAGCCTATGAAGAGCGCAGGTCCCTCTGTTCCCGTAGAGATCATCGGTCTTTCCGAGGTTCCCACCGCAGGTGATGAGTTTGCGGCTGTTGAGGACGAGAGAATGGCAAGAGAGCTTGCTGATCAGAGAAAGGATAAGGCGAAGGAAGAGGTATTTAAGGCAAATGCAAGAGCTAATCTGAACGACTTGTTTGCACAGATCAGCGAGGGCGTTAAGGACCTTAACATCATCGTTAAGGCGGACGTTGTAGGTTCTGCAGAGGCAGTTAAGGCTTCTCTCCTTAAGCTTACCAACGAAGAGGTAAGAGTTAACGTTATCCACAGTGCCGTTGGTGGTATCACCGAGAACGACGTTATGTTTGCGGCAGCATCCAATGCGATTATCGTCGGATTTAATGTTCGTCCCGATAAGGCGGCAATCGACTCTGCCGAGAGACAAGGCGTTGACGTAAGAACCTACCGTATCATCTACCAGTGCCTTGAGGAGATCGAGGCGGCGATGAAGGGTATGCTTGCTCCCAAGTTCAGAGAAAATCTGCTTGGTCATGCAGAGGTTCGTCAGACCATTCACGTTCCCGGCGTTGGTACTATCGCAGGTTCTTATATTCTCGACGGTAAGATCGCTCGTCACGCACAGATCCGTGTGGTCCGTGACGGTGTGGTTATCTTCGAGGATAAGATAGGTTCTCTTAAGAGATTCAAGGATGACGCCAAGGAAGTGGCTCAGGGCTACGAGTGTGGTGTCGGACTTGAAAAGTTCAACGACATCAAGGAAGGCGATATTCTCGAAGCCTTCGTTATGGAAGAGATCAAGCCCCAGTAATCGACAAAGTTTTGCCGAAAGGCAAAAAATCCCCGCTTAAATAGCAATTTTTTTGATGCAGGGCGCCTCAAGATCCACGATGGGATTAGCATTAAACGCCCTGCATTTGTATTTTTCAAGGTTTGGTGAGTTTTTATTGAGGAGGTGAGAAGATGACTTTTGAAAAATCCTGCGGAGCAGTTGTTTTTCGCAATGAAAGACGAGACGGCTCCTTGCAACGCTATGTACTTATGATAAAACATTCATCACAAGGACATTATTCATTCCCGAAGGGTCACGTAGAGGCAGGCGAGACCGAGATCAAGACCGCAGAGCGCGAGGTCTTTGAGGAAACTTCGGTGAGAATACACATCAATGAGAAATTTCGCCAGCCGGTTTATTATAGACCTAAAGCCGGGGTTAAAAAGGAAGTCGTCTATTTTCTCGCCTTTACCAGACAGACCGAGATCAAGCCCCGTCCGGGTGAGATAGCGGAGGTTGCCTGGATACCTGCCGAGGAGGCGGAGAGCCTTTTGACCCACGATAATGACAAGAGAGTTTTAGCTCTTGCAATCCAGTACATAACCGAAAGAAATAACAAATAAAAAAGCCGCCGATGCGGCTTTTTTGTTTTTTGGTTCGGTGATCGGGAGGCGGGAACAAAAGCGAAATTTTTCTTTTAACCGATTGACAAAGACCGAGTTTTAGTATAAAATTAATGTGTATTTGTGATTTTTATGAATTTTGAAACGGAGAGACAAATGAGCGAAAGCATAAAGAAATTAGTCCTTTTTGATCTTGACGGAACTCTTTTAGATACCTTGGGAGATCTTACGGGGGCTGTAAATCATATTCTCGGAGAATTGGGCTATCCTATACGAAGCGCCTTGGAGGTTAGAAGCTATCTTGGCAACGGTGCCAGAGAGCTTGTTCGACTTGCTCTGCCCCACGCGGTTGAAGACAAGGTGCTTGACGAATATCTTGAAAGATATAAAAAATATTACAACGCTCATTCGAAGATCGAGACCAAGCCTTACGACGGCGTGGTTGCACTTTTAACCGAGCTTAAAAGAAGAGGAGTATGCACGGCGGTGGTTTCCAACAAGCCCGATTTTGCAACAAAAGAGCTTTGCCGAGAGTACTTTGGCGATTTGATCGATTTTGCAATCGGCGACCGAGAGGATGTTGAAAGAAAGCCTGCCGCAGATCCTATACTTTTGGCGATGAAGACGCTGGATTGCGGCGTTGCAGTTCATGTGGGAGATTCCGAGGTAGATGTAGAAACCGCGACAAATGCAGGCATTCCTTGCGTTGCGGTAACTTGGGGATTTAGAGACATAGACGTGCTTGAAGATGCCGGTGCAAAATATTTTGCTGCTGACGCCAATGATCTTAAAGCTCACTTATTTAAATTGATTGAAATTGAGGATAACTGATGCTTCCCGTTGAATTTAAAAAGAGAATGACAACCCTTTTGGGTGACGAAGCCCAAGCCTTTTTTGAAGAGCTTGAAAGCGGTCACGCCGTCAGGTCGTTTAGAATTAACGAAAATAAAATATCCTGCGCCGATTTTGAAGCTCTGTCTCCCAAGATTGACCGCAAAAAGGCAAGCTTCCCCGAGGGTTCTTATTATACCGAAGAGGAGTTTCCCGGACGTCTGCCATGCCATCATGCAGGCATGATCTATATGCAAGACCCTTCCGCTATGGCAACCGTTCACGCGGTGAAGATCGAGAAGGGAGCGGCGGTGCTTGATTCTTGCTCTGCACCAGGTGGAAAGACAACCCAGCTTGCTTCAATGACGGGGGAGAGCGGAATATTGGTGGCAAACGAATACGAAGCGAAGCGATGCAGAATATTGCTTGGCAACGTTGAGAGAATGGGTTGCCGCAATACGGTTGTAGTAAATCTCGACACCGCGGTAATTGCAGAAACTTATCCGGGGAATTTTGACGTAGTGCTTTGCGATGCGCCCTGCTCGGGCGAGGGAATGTTTAGAAAAAACAGCCTTGCGATGGATGAGTGGAGTCTTGCAAACGTGGAAATGTGCGCTGAACGCCAGCAGGAGATTTTGACTAATGTGGCGAAATGCGTAGCGCCCGGCGGAAAGCTTATATATTCCACTTGCACCTTCTCACTGGAAGAAAACGAGATGAACGTTAAGTGGTTTCTCGACACTCATCCCGATTTTGAGCTTTGCGATGTTGAGCAAGGGCTGAAAAAGGTGACCTCTGACGGTATCTGCTTCGAGGGATGCAAGTACGATATGACCAAGACCCGCCGATTCTACCCCCACAAGGCAAAGGGAGAGGGGCAGTTTATTGCGGTGTTTGCGCGTGGCGGAGAGGCGGCTTTTGAAGTTGAAGAGAGGGCAAGCCGCAAGGATAAAAAGAAAAAGCCCGCACCGCAAAGACAATCTCGCGAGGAGATCGAGCTTTTGACAGCGGCAAGAGAGTTTTTGGTGGAAAACCTCAAAAAAGGCTTTGAAAACGGCGTTGAATATAAGCTCCACGCCTTGAACGGTAAGGCTTATCTTGGACGAGATGTGGCACTGCCGCCCTATGGAGTATTTGCTTCGGGAGTGTGTGTTGGCGAGATGAACGGCAAGAGATTTTTGCCCCATCATCAGCTTTTCTCGGCGTTTGGAACCGAGTTTTTGCGCAGAGTTGAGCTTGCTTCAAGCGACGGCGAGACCGAGGCGTATTTGAAGGGCATGGAGATCGCTGTCGGAGACAAGTTGAGAGCCGAAGGAAAGGCTGAAGGCTGGGCAGCGGTCTTGGTAGACGGTTGCGCGCTGGGCGGAGGCAAGGTAAGCTTGGGAGTGTGCAAGAACCACTATCCCAAGGGGCTGAGAAATCAATAAACAAAAAGGGCTGTCACACATTTAGTGTTGCAGCCCTTTTTGTGTTAATTTCATTATTTTACCGTTGAGTAGGGATGAATATAGCCCGAAACCGAGGTCAGAGGATAGACTGTTGTGCCGCCGTCGATCACTGTACCGGGATTTATGACGCAAGTCGATCCGATCTTGACGTCGTCACATATTACGGCACCCAAGCGACCGCGCCCCGTGATATAAAGTCCTTCAGGCATATTTATAGTGACGTTCATTCCGTCAAGACGGGCGTCTGCAACCATGCTTCCGTTCCCCAGTACCGATTCGTATCCGAGGATCGATGAGATCAAGGCGTTGTGTCCCATCAGCTTGGAGCGATCAAACATTATGCTGTTTTTGACGGTTGAATGATCGCCTACTATGGCAAATGCACCGATGACCGAGCTGCTAACGTGGGCGTGATGGCAAATTCTGGCACCACCGCAGATTATTGTGGGGGATTCCACCTTGGCGCTGGGAGAAAGATACGCCGAAATATGCACCCAAACGTTTTCGGCTATTTCGTCGTATTCGTCATATGAAAGTTTCATGCCGTTTCGATTCACAAAGCCGGAGATCGAGTGTATGGCATCCCAAGGCGTGGTTTTTTCTTTGAAAATATCTTTGGCAATAGTTCTTGTGAGGTCCAGAGTCGGCTTGGTTTTATAGTCGTCTGGTAAATCGTTTCGTGTGACAGCTCGGCGGTTCTTTTCGGGCATGGTCTTACCTCTTTTCGCTTTGAATTATTTTTGATTATTGACGAAAAAGTGACGTTTAGTCACAATAGGATTGAAATATGTTCATAAAAATAACACTTGACAAACGAGATGGTTATATGATATAATTACTATTGGATTAATATCATTAAAATTTTGGAGGGAAATATGAAAAAGAACATAGGATTGATTATTACCACAGTTATAATAATTGCAGTGGTAGTTACAACAGCATCGGTGGCTGTTGTTGCCGGCGTAGTTGCTTTGGTTGATTACTTTGAAGATGAGGTAGTCACAGAGCAGGTTCAAGGCAATGAAAACGGAGGCGGTGCCGGAAACCTTGGTGGCAATCAGGGAAATGACAGCTCTGAATCTACAACCACAGAGTCTGTTCGTGACGGTGCTGATTTTGGCGAGGAAGAGGTTAGCGGAGTTAGAGTGCCCGAATAATAATTTTTGGGTTTGGTAATCATATATCAATAATGGTGGCATTGGCTGTTTATTTATCAACGGCAGTGTTTCTTGCCCAATCTTTGACACATACGAACAACAATAAAGAGCCGCCAAGTTTTCGGCGGCTCTTTGATTAATACAGAAGGCTTTTTAAGTATTATGGATAAAGCAATAGATTTTAAGATAAAAGTTTCCTCTCTTGTAGTGAGGCTTGCAGGAAACCATGAGGAAACACATAATTTTTGTAAGGAATATTTTACGGACGAAGAGAACGTGGACATTTTTGTCAGCGCCTCGGACGAGGACGTTGATGGAGAAATTGCCCGACACGGAGGGGGTGGTACACGTTCATATTACGAGAAAATATATCTTTATAGGCAGCTGGCAGAGCGTCTTCCCAAATTTGACAGATTCGTGTTTCATGGGGTGGCTGTCAAAGTTGACGGCAAGGGGTTTGTCTTTTCAGCACCTTCGGGTACAGGAAAATCTACCCATGTAATGCTGCTTAAGAAATATTTTGGCGATAATGTTACTATAATAAACGGCGACAAGCCTATTTTACAGGTTACTGACGAAGGCTCAATCATCTGCCCATGCCCTTGGGCGGGAAAAGAGGGATGGCAGACCAAGGAGGAAGTGCCCTTGTCGGGAATATTCCTTCTAAAGCGCGCTAAGGTAAGCTCAATAAAAAAGATATCTCCTGCGGAATATCTTGAGGAATTGGTGCTTCAAGCGTATCTCCCCGAAAATAGTGAGATGTTTTTGAAAACATTGGAGCTTATGGATAAAGCAACCAAGAACGTGCCCTTCTATCTGCTTGAATGTGATATTTCAAAGAGCGCGGCAGAGGCTTCCTTTGAGGTCATGTCCTCCATTTAGATAATTGAAAAAATGAATAAAAAAGGAGAGAGCAAAGGATGTGCACAATTAGCGGAGAAATCAAAAATCATTTTTCCATATGGCACAGATTTGCTTCGCAGTAAATAAATAAAGCCCCAACAGATATTATCTCAAAGTCTGTTGGGGCTAAATTATATTAAAAGTTATCTAAGATAAACTGCTTCAAAACCAATGTAGTTGCAAAAAACTCGCGTGCAGGAACAGGATCTGCATCGTAATCAACCAAACCAGCTCTCCGCTTTTCTAAAGGATTTCGTTTATCCCATTCCATAAACGCAAGCAATCGTTCTTTGATTAAAGATTTGTTTGTCCATTCTTCACACCAATCGTCAAATTTGCTTACCACTTCTTCAGGCGTTGAAGGCTCAATTTCAAGCATAAAATGACCATAAAAGTCGTCGCAGGGCATTAGAGCGTTGATGAAAATTCCCGGGCGGATATAATAATCTTCTTTTGAATATGAGCTACCTTGAATATAAAAGCAGAGGGTAAATTCACCCGTATCTTTCGTCCATCGCTTATTCTTCTTCTTAAATCCTTTTGCCTTCAAATATGACTTCGCATATTCAATCAACTGCTCTTCGGGTAAAACATGTTTCATTAGTTACCTCCTGTTTTATCGCCAGTTTCGCCTTTGTATTACGGCGTTGTTTGCAACGCGGGCACAGGGCAAAGCCCTTACCCCTATTCTTCTGTGTATAATTGATCAAATTGCCATTTCATAGGGTTCTCATAAATATATTTATATATTTCGTTGTAGTCGTCCCGATTGCGTATAACGTGATCATAAAACGATCTTTGCCATATTTGTTTATCAAAGGGCGGTAATATTCCGTCCTTTACCATTTTAACATATTCTATAGTTGAATATCGCTTGAAGGATTGGACAATTTCCGAGACCGTAGGGGCGGATTCCATATCCGCCCGCGATACCGTAATTATCGCATGAAAATGATTTGGCATAACAACATATATTGGAGAATCAACGCCGTCATATTGCCGTATAGTTTCGAGGAAGGTCCTTTCAACCTTTCGGGCGGATATGGAATCCGCCCCTACGGGTGCAAATAACATTTTTCGATCTTTTGTACATATTGTTATAAAACAAGCCCCGGATGAGCTATAATCAAAATTTTGCAATCGCAATCTTTTTCTTTGCGGCAATTCTTTTTCTTTATCCATTTGTATCACCCACCCCATTATAGCACAAATCGGCAGAGAAAACAACTTCCGCCGATTTTTTGTGCCTGCCTATTTCTCCGCTAAGAATGCAGAGAGAAGGCTTTCTCCTTTTGTTTTTATGAAATTAAAGCAGGGGAACTTTATGCTCCTCGCAAACGCGCACGGTCTCCTCATCCCAAATGCTGGACTGAACCTCGCCGATATGAGCACAACCCATCATGAGCATACAGAGTCTCGACTGACCGATACCGCCGCCAATGGTGAGGGGAAGCTCATCATTTAAGAGCATCTTGTGGAAGGGCAGCTCTCTGCGGTCATCGCAGTTTGCCAGAGTCAACTGACGGTCAAGAGACTCGCGGTCAACGCGGATACCCATTGAGGAAATTTCAAGGGGGCGTTCAAGCACCCCGTCCCAGAAGAAAAGGTCGCCGTTGAGCTGCCAGTCGTCGTAGTCGGGGGCGCGCCCATCGTGGGGCTTGCCGCTTTTCAGCTTGCCACCTATCTGCATAATAAATGCGGTATTGTGCTCGCGCAGATATGCATGCTCGCGCTCGCTTCCCGAAAGGTCGGGATACATATCCTCAAGCTCTTGGGAGGTGATAAAGGACACCTCGGGCGAGAGAACGGTGCGAAGCTGGGGGTAGCGCACGTGGAGGCGGTCGCTGGTGTTGCAGATAGCCTTTACGATTGCGCGGACTATAAGCTGGAGAAATTCGAGATTTCTGTTATCCTTGGTGATTATCTTTTCCCAGTCCCACTGGTCAACGTAGATAGAGTGAACGTTATCAAGCACCTCATCGCGGCGGATAGCATTCATGTCGGTGTAAAGTCCGTTGCCAACCGAGAAGCCGTAGCGCTTAAGGGCAAGTCTCTTCCATTTTGCAAGGGAATGGACTACCTGTGCGTCTGCACCGATAGCGGGCACGTCGAAGGAAACGGGGCGCTCCACACCGCTGAGGTTATCATTAAGACCCGAAGCTTCGGTTACAAAGAGTGGGGCAGAAACTCGCTTTAAGTTGAGAAGAGAGGAAAATTCCTCCTGAAATGTGTTTTTGATGAAGGAGATGGCGCGCTGGGTGTCGTATGCGTCAAGCGACGGCGTATATCCTTCGGGAATGTAACTTTTTTTCATAGATGCTCCGAGCATGTTGCACTTTTTGGGTGCAATTTTTTAACTAACTAAAAGATATGCGTTATTATACCACAAAAACCAATGTCCGTCAAGACATTTGACGATTTTTCACCATTGTTGAGTGAAATTCAAGAAAAATGCGAAAAGTGATGGGTTTTTAGTGCAAAAAAGTGGCATTTTCGCACTTTTTTCATTTTTAGGGGTTGAAAAAGCGGGCGGGGTATGTTATAATTTAACTAATCTTGGGCGATATGTGCCCTAATTTTACGGAGGAAAATAAAATGGCAAAAGAAAGAGAATTAGTCCCCACCAATCTTAAGTGGAGAATTGAGGATATATTTGAAAGCGTTGAGGCTTGGAATGCAAGCTACGATGCCGTGGCGGAAAAGCTTGATTTCTCGCAGTACGAGGGCAAGCTCTCCAATCCCGAGCTTTTGCTCGAGTGCCTTGAGGGTGTGAACGCCGTAGCGAAGGAATTGAGCCTTCTCGGTCTTTACGCGTTTATGAGACACGACGAGGACACCAGAAAGAGCGAATTTGCGGCGCTTCTTTCCCGTCTTGATACCCTTGAAATGAAGCTGATGGGCAATATCGCATACATTGACCCCGAATTGACCGCACTCCCCACCGAGACTCTCGAGAAGTTCGCGGCAGACGAGAGATTTAAGGATTACGATTACACCATCCGTCAGATCATCAAGAGAAAGCCCCACGTGCTCTCCAAGGAGATCGAGGCACTTCTTTCGCAGGAAAGCAAGATCTTCGATGGCTTCAGACAGGTGTTCACAATGGTGGACAACGCCGACTTCCCCTACCCCACCATCAAGGTGAACGGAGAGAAGGTAAAGCTTACACACGGTACCTACGGCGTGCTTTTGCACTCTCCCGACAGAAAGGTTCGCCGCGATGCGTTCCGCGCTTATTATAACGCTTATATCGGTCTTATTAATACCATCACCGCCGCTTACGTTGGCAACGTTGATAAGGACGTATTCCTTGCTCGTGCAAGAAAGTACAATTCCTCTCTTGAAAAGGCGCTTGATAGCGAGGACGTTAGCGTAAAGGTATACCAGAACCTTCTCAAGAGCGTTAAGAAGGGTCTGCCCCTGCTTCACCGCTATTACAGAGACAAGAAGAAGCTTATGGGTCTTAAGTCTCTTCATATGTATGACGTATACGTTTCTCCCATAGAGGATGCCGAGATCAAGGTGGACTACGAGGAGGCTTTCAGAATAGTTAAGGAGGGTCTCGCTCCCCTTGGCGCAGAGTATCAGACTCTTCTCCAAACTGCCCATGATAACGGTTGGATCGACGTTGAGGAGACCGACGGCAAGAGAAGCGGCGCGTATAGTGCCAGCGTTTACGGCTGTCCTCACCCCTACGTTCTTCTTAACTACCAGAAGACCACCGGTGACGTATTCACTCTTGCTCACGAGCTGGGTCACGCTATGCACTCCTACTTCTCCGAGAAGAATCAGCCTCAGGAGAAGGCAAGCTACAAGATCTTCGTAGCCGAGGTCGCTTCCACAGTTAACGAGGTGCTCCTTCTCAAGTACCTTATGAAGACCACCACCGACGAGAAGCTTAAGAAGTATCTTCTTTCCTATTATATGGATATGCTTAAGGGCACTCTCTTCCGCCAGACTCAGTTTGCGGAGTTTGAGTACATTGCTCACGATATGGCAGAGAAGGGTCAGCCTCTTACCAAGGATTCTCTCAACGAGGTCTACTATAACCTTAACAAGAAATATTACGGCAGAAGCGTTGTAAGCGACCCCGAGATTGCTTACGAGTGGGCGAGAATCCCCCACCTCTATAGAGGCTTCTACGTTTACAAGTATGCAACAGGTATTATCTCTGCGGTATCCATCGCCGAGAGAATCTACAACGAGGGTGAGGTCGCTGTTGAGGATTACTTCAAATTCCTCTCTTCCGGCGGAAGTGACAGCCCCGTAGAGCTTCTCAAGCTTGCGGGCGTTGACCTTACCAAAATGGATGCATTCAACTCTTGCATGGCTTCCTTTAAGGCGGCTCTCGAGGAGTTTGAAGCTCTCAACTGATAAAAAATTCAAATTACTCCAAGGAGGCTTTTGCTATGAAAATTAAAGACGGATTTGTTTTACGCTCGGTCATGGGTAGCTATGTAGTGGTTGCGGTTGGAGCGGCGAGCAAAAGCTTTCGAGGAATGGTAAAGCTTAATTCCACTGCCGCCGATGTTTGGAAGTGCATAGAAACAGGATTCTCCAAAAGCGAGATTTGTGACATGCTCTTTGCCAAGTACGACGTGGACAGAGAAAGAGTGGAAGGTGACGTTAATAACATCATAAAAGACCTTGTAGAGCAAGGCTTTGTAGAGCTTTAATTTAATATGTATAAGAATATTGAAAAGGTGCTTTCCGAGGAGGGTGTGTACGTCAGTTGTGTTGTGGGTCACAGTATGGAGCCTATGCTACACGAGCGGCTCGACACGGTGGCAGTGGTGCCCGTCAAGGAAAGACTTAAAAAGTATGATGTTGCACTATACCGTGTGGGTGAAAAATACGTTTTGCACCGCGTGGTTAAGGTGTTGCCCGATTCCTATATCTTTTGCGGAGATAACTGTGTTGAGCTGGAGCGGGCAATTACCGATAAGGATATTCTCGGCAAGCTGACGGAGGTCTGGAGAGGCGAGGAAAAAATGAAGCTTGATAGCTTCAGCTACAAATTCTATTGCCGCAGAAGAGTGATGGGATTTTTGCCCAGAAAGATAGTTCAGAGGCTTCGCGGTGCTATTTCGCGAAGATTGAAGAGATCGCGCAACAAAAATTCGTAAAATTTATTTAAGGAGGTGGGCTCTTGGACGATATTAAATCAATAATTGCGGAAAACATCACGCTTCTGCGCAAGGGAAGTGGAATGACTCAGATAGAGCTTGCCGAAAAGCTCAATTATTCGGACAAATCTGTATCAAAGTGGGAGCGTGGAGAGTCTGTTCCCGATATTATGGTACTGAAACAGATGGCGGACCTGTTCGGCGTTACGGTGGACTATCTTATTACAGACGGCCACGATGCACTTCCCACCGCAGAGGATGCGGAAAGGGAGCGCATGCTGGTCAGAAAAAAGACCAGAGCGCACGCTACCATTACCGGAATAAGCGTGGTTTTGGTGTGGATAATTGCCCTGTCTGTGTTTTTTGCAATTGACCTCTCTACCGAGGGTGTGATCGGTCATTGGCTGGCTTTGGTGTACGCGCCTTGCCTTTCTGCCTTGGTGTGGCTTGTGCTCAATTCGATCTGGTTCAATCGCAGACGAAACTATCCCATTATAACGCTGCTGATGTGGACCTTGATAATAGCGGTACACGTTACCGTTATTATGTTCGCCGGTAGGGATCTCTGGCAGCTTTACGTGCTGGGAGTTCCCGGGCAGATCGTGATAATACTTTGGTCGATGATGTTTAAGAAGCCTAAAAAATAAAAAAAGCGTTGCGGTTGCAACGCTTTTTTTATTGGTCACCCTTTCTTTTCGCGGCTCTCGGGTAGAGATTTTGCAGAGTGTAAAGGGTGTAGCGAAGAATGAATACGGGCAGAATGCTTAACACGAAATTTACGGCAAAGATGGGTATCCATATTGTGGGTGAGGAGCAAAGTGGAATAAATAATATCAGAAAACCCAGGAGAGCGTTGGCTAAATGTATGACCACGCCGTAATTTGCCTCGATTATAAATCGCTCCAGATATTCCGCGTCGCTGTTGCTTTCCAGCCTATCCTTGTGAAAGCTTGTAAATCCGCCAAGCTCGGGGACGAGATCCTTCCATGCCTTTATCTTAATGGCGCGGTAAAAATTTCTCTCTCTTTTACCGACCTTAAATATCTTTTTGGAGGGAAGATATAGCTTTTTGGGGGTCAGTCGGCGGATGATGAGAGCCGAGATCGCATCTATCAAAAATACCGCGAGAGCACCAAGCGCGGTAGCGAATAATGCCGCTCCCGCCTTTTCGGGGGTCACGGGAGGGGACAGAAGCAGATTGCCCCCTACCGTAGCCATGATGGTTATGAAAATGATTATCAGATAGAGCATGGATCAACCTCGCCCTCGGTGGTGTATTCCAGCTTTATTCCGTAAAAGGATTCGTAGGTCTCCTTCCAAAGTCTGTAGTTTTCACGGCACATTCTCTCGGTGTTTTCGCGTAGGGAAAGCCCCTCGTCAGGGAATATTGCGGGGAGGACGTGAACGGTATATGCCTGCACCGGCAGTCCGTCAGCTCCCGTTTTGTCGGTGTCCTCAAGAGTGATGAAAAGCGGGAGGACGGGCACATTTTCCTTTGCCGCAAAGCGGAAGCTGCCAAGCTTCAGGGGACGGGGCTTGCGGTACCCCGGCCACATGCCCTGCTCGGGGTAGATCAGGATCTTCTCTCCGCGGGCAAATAGAGTTCGCATTGCCGACATAAGCTCCTTGAGACAGCTTATGTTCGAGGAGAGGGGAAGAGTGTTGCAGTGGCGGAAGAGATAGCCGTAAAGCCCGGGGAAGGAGGTGTAGTTACCCTCTCTTATGACCTTGTATAGAATTCGTTTTTTGAGGATAGGCTCAACTGCCTTCAACGCGGCGTAGTTATCGAAAACACTGAAATGATTGCAGGTGATGAGCGCGCCGCTCTCGCCTACCGCTTTGAGATTTTCCTGTCCTCTGATCTCTTTGAGCACCACGTCGCCGCGCTTCATCATTTTCTTGAAGTGCTGCTCCCCCAAGGCGTTTGCTATCCCGGTTCCAATACGCGATAAAAAACCTTCGCCAAGATAGTCCACCTCGCTGGGGCGCAGGGGAATCGTGGGGGGATCGTCGTTTACGTCACGGTCGAAAAGTCCGCGCCTCTCGTAATCTGCTATTTTATCAAGTATTCGTTGTGTTTCGTCGGATATCGGCATATCAGTTGACTGCAAAGAGCATCGCGTTATCGAATATCTCTTTCTCTCTCTCCTTTTCGTTTATTTCTGTCAGTGTCAGACGGACCAGCTCCTCGTATTGCTTTTTATCTCTGAGCTTCAGCTCGTCACTGTAATTTTCTTTGCCCACCCAAAGCTCCTCGTAATAGCAGGTTTTTTCGGCGTATTTCCAAAACAGATCGCCAAAGGGGACGTTATCGAATTTCCAAGGCTTGAAATTGATCTTGTAGTGGGCTATTTTAGGTATGATTGCGGTGTCGGCGTAGGGCATGGGGGTGCGGTTCCATTCCTTTTCCAATATCACGGTCTTGCCTTTGCAGATCACGTTAAGATAATCCTGATCCTGCGCCACACGGTACTGAACTCTTTCCAAAAGTGATGCGAATTGCTCCTGTAGCCTCTCGCGCCTCAGAAGATCAAGGTTCATCACGAGAATTCCGGCGTTGATATATTCGTTGCGAGGGACGCCCAGAGCCTTCTCAGAATATATGCCGAAAACCTCAACGTCGGTGATAAATTCCTCGGGTATGGCGGCGATATAGCTGTCACCCAGCTCGGTGTTATAAAGCTCTGCTATATCGGTGTTGATTATAATGTCGCAATCGAGATAAAGTCCTTTTTCGAACTGTGGGAACAGCTCGGGAATAAAAAAGCGGTAGTAGGTGGTCTTGGTGTAATAATCTCTCAGGTGCAGCTTCTGATATATGCCGCGCAGTCTTTCCGAAACGCTTATAAAGCTTATTTTGATGTTGTCCTGCTGCATTTTCAAAATTTTCGATGCGTTTTCCTCGGATATATCTTCTATAAGCACGTGTATGCTGTATTCGTATTCCGGGCTGCTGTTGCCGATCAGCGATTGCAGGGCTACGCCGAGCAGCGCGGCATAGTTGTCGTCAACTGCAAAGAATACGGGTATCGTCTCTTTTGGCTTTGTGTGTGCCATAGTGCTATTCCTTTCCTGTTTTTTCGTTTTATGTTACATGAAGTATTTTATACCAACGAGCGAGTGGAGTCAAGGAACAGTTGGATGGTGACAGTCTACGAGAAAAACAAAGAATTCTACCTTGGAAAATGTAATTCTACTCTTGGTAGAGATGGTTTTTTTGCGCACGCGAGCGGTCATCTGAGACCTTGAAACGCATGGGCGCAAAATTAATGGGAATTTTTGGCGGATTTTTCGAGCAAATTGTCTTGAAAATCCGGAAAAGTTGTGGTATTATATTACTAAGAGTGTATAAATATTATTGATTACATAAGTCAATACTTGAAAACCCTTTAAAAGTGTAATTTTGTGCTAAAACTTACTCATAAGTATAAGATAGTCCATAGAAAAAGCCGATAAATGTGCTATAATATAATTAACGCTACAATTAACAGTATTTTGTTGTGGAGGAAAAAATGAAGAAAAGAATCTATTCTGCAGAGCAGCTAAAAATGCTCGCGCTCCTTTCCCACGAATATCCCACGATACAATCGGTAAGCTCGGCGATAATCAATTATAATGCCACGGCAAATCTGCCAAAGGGCACAGAGCATTTTTTGAGTGACCTTCACGGCGAGGCGGAGGCATTCGATCACATAATGAACAACTGCTCGGGAGTCATACGCGAGAAAGTGGATGGTCTTTTCTATCGCTCAATGTCGGAGAATGAGAGACGTGAGCTTTGCACACTTATTTACTACCCCAACGAAAAGCTGGCAGAACTGCGAGAGGAGGGCAGTGACACCGAGGAATGGTACAGTATCACCCTTTACCGTTTGGTTGATCTTGCCAGAGCGGTTGCATCCAAGTATACCCGTGCAAAGGTGCGTGGCGCACTTCCCGACGACTTCCAATACATAATCGACGAGCTGCTGCATACCAGTGGCGAGGAGCATAATAAGCAAGAATATTACCGCCACATTATCTCGACTATAATTGATATTGGTCAGGGTGCGGCGTTTATTGAGGCGCTTTGCGGACTTGTCAAGCGCATGGCGGTGGACTGCCTCCACGTTGTGGGCGATATTTATGATAGAGGCCCCAGAGCAGATAAGATACTTGATATGCTGAGAGTTCATCATAACGTGGACATTCAATGGGGAAATCACGATATTGTGTGGATGGGCGCGGCGGCAGGAAGTCAGGCCTGTATTGCGGCGGTCCTTAATACCGCTATACAATATAACACCCTCTCAATAATAGAAAACACTTATGGAATAAGTCTGCGCGACCTTATTGGATATGCTCAAGAAACCTACAAGGGTTGTACCTGGTTTATGCCCAGAAACGGCGACGATAAGTATTATATCAAGAGTAATATGGACAATTTGTCCAAGGCCCACAAGGCTATCGCTATTATCCTTTTCAAGCTTGAGGGTCAACTTATAGAGAGACATCCCGAATATGAAATGGATGATAGACGCCTTTTGCACAGAATTGATTATGATGCGCACACTGTTGAGATAGGCGGTAAGGTCTATCCTCTCAACGATTATCATTTCCCAACCATAGATAGAAATGACCCCTACGCCCTCTCACATGAGGAAAGGAGTCTTATGGATTCGCTGGTTTCCGCATTTAGACAAAGCAGAGTGCTACAAAAGCATATTGCGTTTATGTATAGTGTAGGCGGAATCTATAAAATACATAATAACAACCTTTTGTATCACGGTTGTGTGCCTATGACCGAGGATGGCGCTCTTTCCGAAGTAGATGTATTTGGTAAGGGTAAGCTTTCGGGCAGAGCGTATATGGACGCCTGCGACAGAAGGGCGAGACGCGCATTCTACGAGAAGGACGAAAATTCACTTGATTTTATGTACTACCTCTGGTGCGGCAGAAAAAGTCCTCTCTTCGGCAAGGACAAGATGACCACCTTTGAGCGTTACTTTGTGGCGGAGAAAAACACATGGAAGGAAAATCGAGACCCTTATTATGGATTTGTGGACGATTTTGATGCTATGTGCCGAATTCTTGAGGAATTTGGGCTTGATCGAAACAGCTCTCACATCATAAACGGTCACATCCCTGTTGTAAGCGGAGAAAACCCCATTAAGGCAAACGGACGTTACATTCTTATCGACGGCGGGTTTTGCAAGGCGTACCATAACAAGACGGGTATCGCGGGCTACACTCTCATCTATTCTTCGAGAGGATTAAGGCTTGTTTCACACGGTCAGTTTGACGGTAAGGAAGTGGCGCTAAAGGAAAATAAGGATATTATAGCCGCCAAAGATGTGGTTTTTGAAACGATGGCGAAGAGAAGGCTTGTAAGTGATACCGATGAGGGTAAGGAGATACTCGCTCATATGGAGGACTTGAAGATGCTTTTGGAGGCTTATCTTGAAGGTACGGTTAAACAGGCGGGTCAATATTAAAATTCGTAGATTAAGTATTATCAATAATAAAAAAGAAACGAGCAATTCCTCTGTTGTTCTTAACGGAGAAATTGCAGCAACAAAAAACTCCCACAGACCTCAAACGGTTTATGGGAGTTTTATTTATATGGGCAGAAAAGGGGCAGTGCAGGCTCCCTCCGGGAGGGAGCTGTCAGCGAAGCTGACTGAGGGAGAGCGCGCGACAATGAAGTTAATCTGTGTTCAAAGTCACGTAGGCTCCTTCCACCGCTAACGCTCTATGGCCTTGTCCGTTTTTATTCTTACCACTTATGATATCCTTCGGAAAAATCTGTTCCTTGGTGGATTTGCGGATAGTAGCTGCGGAAACAGCGGTAAGCGTATTTAGCGCCTGCTTTTTTCGCAAGCTCACACCATTCGAGAGCACAGCCATCTTTAGGGGCAAAGCTTTTAGCAAGCGCGGCGTATTCTTCACGAGTATAGTTTTCGTTAGCCTGCGACCATTCGCCAGTGCCCAAAGTAGAGTAGAGACCATAATGGATGAATATGCTGAAGCGCGCCTCGCGGAACCAAGTCATACGATCGTCGCGTGTTTGCGCGGTCATTTGCTCATAATCATATCTGTTGATGCTTTCCATATGTGTCTCCATTTTACAGTTGTTTATATAGTTTCAATATAGCATAGAGTATGCAAAAAGTCAAGGTTTTTCAATGTGTTTCGAGAAAACGGACGGCACAGTGTGAAAGTAAGGCACTGCCCTTGGGAAGTGCATCCTCGTTGAATGCAACAATGCCGAGCTTTGACAATTCAGAGAATATATATTGTTTTGTAATCGGGATATCAAATCCCGTTTCCGCATTTTTGTGAAAAAATCTGCGGTGGAGAATGATCTCGTCTTTTAATTCAAGCGCTCTTTTGTATAGATTCAAATCAGATTCCTCCGTTAAAATGAATTTTTTATTTAAGTTTTTGAAGAAAACGGGAAATATATTCTGAAAAATCAAAATAAAAAAGTATTGACATATTCCGTGCGCGGTGATATAATGACAATATAAACCGTTGATGCGGAGATAACGTCAGGTAAGACTATACAGAGAGCCCGAGAGGATGAGAGTCGGGTTAGAGACTGCTTGGCAAATGGACCGTTGAGGGCGCAGTCAAAGGAACTTTATTCCGAGTATTCTGCGACGTTTGGCATGCGTTATTTGCCGGGGATATGTCAGTATCCTTACGAGTGCATATTCGGGCTTTTCGAATGTGAATCAAGGTGGTACCGCGGATAATTTTATATTATTCGTCCTTGACAGAGGATATAGTTCTGTCGAGGGCGTTTTTTCTTTATACTCCCGATTACAGAACACATAAGATCGGAGGAAAAAGAAATGGTATTGCGGGTCGTGCACTCGGTATCCCGCTTGTCAAATTTTTGAAAAAGTAAAATTAACGTTTTGACGTTTTTGAATATTATAAAAAATTTATCGTTTGGAGAAAAAAGAAATGAAACTTAACGGAATTGATTTTGATACATATTTTAAAAATTATCCCGACAAAGACGGCTATTTTGGCAAATTCGGCGGTGTTTACGTTGAGGATAAGCTCAAAGCAGCTATGGCGGAGATAACACAGGCATATTATTCTATCTGCCAGTCCAGAAAGTTTATTGCGGAGCTTCGCAGAATCCGCAAGGAATTTCAGGGCAGACCCACACCCATATCTCACCTTGAAAGACTTTCAGACGCACTCGGCGGCAGAGTACAGCTTTACGCAAAGAGAGAAGACCTTAACCATTCCGGTGCTCACAAGCTTAATCACTGCATGTGCGAGGCTCTTCTTGCAAAATATATGGGCAAGAAAAAAGTTATCGCTGAAACAGGCGCAGGTCAGTACGGTCTTGCTCATGGTACTGCAGCGGCTTATTTCGGTCTTGAATGTGATATTTATATGGGCAGCGTTGACATAAAGAAGCAGGCTCCCAATGTTGCGAGAATGAAAATACTCGGTGCAAATGTAGTTGAAGTAACACACGGCTTGCAGACACTTAAGGAAGCGGTTGACGCTGCTTTCGAAGCGTACAGCAAGGAATACAACGATGCTATCTATTGCATCGGTTCCGTTCTCGGTCCTCATCCGTTCCCGATGATGGTTCGTGACTTCCAGAGCGTTGTTGGCGAAGAGGCAAGAGAACAGTTTGTTGAAATGACAGGTCATTTGCCCAGCGCTATTGTTGCGTGCGTTGGCGGCGGATCCAATGCGGCAGGTCTTTTTGCCGGATTCCTTAACGATCCTGTTGATATTTACGGTATTGAACCCCTTGGCAGAGGTGAAAAGCTTGGCGATCATGCTGCAAGCCTTAAGTACGGTACTGAAGGTATAATGCACGGCTTCAACAGCATTATGCTTAAGGATGAAAACGGCGACCCCGCTCCCGTTTACTCCGTTGCCAGCGGTCTTGACTACCCCTCCAGCGGTCCCGAACACGCATTCCTTCAGGAGATCGGCAGAGTTAAATACGACGTTATCAATGACGATGAAACCATCGATGCCTTCTTCAAGCTTTCCCGTATGGAAGGTATCATTCCCGCTATTGAAAGCTCCCATGCGGTTGCTTACGGTATGAAGCTTGCTGAAACTATGGAACATGGCTCCGTTCTTATCAACCTCTCCGGCAGAGGCGACAAGGATATGGACTATATCATCGAAAAATACGGTATTAGATAAAACGAAAAAGCTTACGGCGCGCCGTAAGCTTTTTTGTTGATTTTTTAATGGTTATGATATAATTTAAATATACTACGGAGAATATAATAAAGAAGAAAGAGGTTTTTTATGAAAAAGAAGATAATAATGTTATGCATAATAACGGCAACGCTTTTTTGAGATCCTTCCTTACGGCGCGGTATGCATTTTCTATTGTAGGAGCGATCATTTTTATATTGCTTGCTTCTTTAGTTTGTGTATCCGTTACGAAAGAATAAATAAAAATCCCATAAACCATTTGCTCGTTTCTTTTTTATTTGCAGAGTTATTAAAGTTTGGAAACCGCGTCCTCAATTGTTTTTGCGGAGGCTTCTTTTCCGTATTTTTCAACCTCTGCCTTGTTCTTTTCGCCGTGGGTTAGGCATCCTGCACCGCCGATACAGCCGCCAATACACGCCATACCCTCGATGAAGTTGCCGTCAAGGGCGTTTTTGCTCAATTTCAAAAGTGCCACACGGCAAGCCTCGATTCCGTCGCAGACGACGGGCTTTATTTCAAAGTCTATATTCTGCTCCTTCATAGCCTCTGCCGCCGCGTCGGTAAGTCCGCCGCTACGGGCAAAGATGCGTCCGAAGTAGGAGGCATTGCTAAGCTCACGCTCATCAAGAGATGCGATGTCTATATCGCGGCTGTCAAAGAGTGCTTGAAGCTCCTCGAAGGTGATGACCGCGTCCACAAAGTCCTTGACCTCCTCAAGCTGGGCTTCTGCCTTCTTTGCAGTGCAAGGGCCAATGAAAACTACCTTTGCGCCCTTGTCGGTCTCCTTGATGTGCTTTGCAAGCACGCCCATAGGTGACATATTGTGGGAGATCTTATCGGCAAGCTGGGGAAATGCGGTCTTGATATAGCGCACGAATGCGGGACAGCAGGAGCTGGTGAGCACACCCTTCTCGGAAAGCTCGCGAGCTTCTGCAAGCGCTACCATATCTGCGCCCAGAGCTGCCTCTACTATCTCATCAAATCCGAGGGCGTAAAGTCCCGAAACCACCTGACTCATTTTTGCGTATGAGAACTGGCTGGCGATAGAGGGAGCAACGATAGCATAAACTCGATCTCCGCCCTCTCCCTTTGTCTTGGTGCTGTATTTAAGCAGCTCTACCGCCTTGAGTATGTAAGACTTGTCGGTAATTGCACCAAAGGGACATTGATATACACAAGAGCCGCAACTAATACACTTGGAGTAGTCAATGCAAGCGGCGTGCTCCTCGTTCATAGAGATAGCCTTTACCTTGCAGGCGTTCTGGCAAGGGCGCTTACGGCTAACGATCGCGGTATAGGGGCATACCTTTGCACAAGCACCGCACTCGCGACATTTGGACTTATCAATATGAGCTACGTGATCGCTGTCGTATGAGATCGCACCAAAGCGGCATACGTCCTCGCAACGGTGTGCAAGACATCCACGGCAAGCGTTTGTAACCTCAAATCCACCTACGGGACATTCGTCGCAGGCAATGTCGATGACCTGAATAATATTAGGGTCATTGGGGTCACCGCCCATAGCCATTTTTACTCTCTCGCCGAGAATGGCTCTCTCTTTATAAACGCAACAGCGCATGGAGGGCTTTTTGCCGGGCACGAGAAGCTTGGGGATGTCCAAAAGGTTTTCGGTCAGCGTGTCGTTCCACGCAAGTCTTGCAACCTCGCGAAGAACCTTGTATTTAAGGTGTTGAACCTTTGTGTCAAATTTGCGCATAATTACCTCAAATCGGAATGGTGCGGCGACAAAATTGCCGCCGCCAAAATTTAATCGTGATTTTTACTGTAGTGAACGTGGAGAAGCTCGTGGGCTCTGTCCTTGATTATCTTCTTATAAACAGAGTTTACGATGGGGTTTTCCTCGGAGCGACGGATGCTGCGCATCTTGTCTGCGTGGTAAAGGCCCTGTACTCTCGCGTCGGTGCTGTTGCCAACGTATGGTTGACCGCCGCCGTTTACACATCCGCCGGGGCAAGCCATGATCTCGATGAAGTCAAACTTCTCACCTGCCGCACTTCTTAGAAGAACTCTTTCTGCATTAGCAAGACCGCTGACAACGGCGATGTGGAGAGTCTTGTCTCCGTAGGGAATGTCAAATTCCTTGATGCCCTCGCTACCTCTCTGACCCATATTTGCGATCTGGAGAAGTGCTCCGCGAGACTTGTTCTCGGAAACTCTGCGGAGAACCGCCTCGGTAACGCCGCCGGTAACGCCGAAGATAACTCCTGCGCCCGAAACGGTGCCGAGAGGCATATCTATTGCCTCAGGCTCAAGTTCTGCGAAGTTGAGTCCGGATTCCTTGATCATAAGGATAAGCTCCTGGGTTGTGATAACAACGTCAACGTCAGGCTCGCCGTTCTTCATAAATTCGGGGCGGGAAGCCTCGAATTTCTTTGCGGTACAAGGCATAATTGCAACGTGGAATGCCTTTTTGCCACTGCTTGCGGCATCGTCCTTGATGAGAGAGCCCATCATTTGCATAGGAGAGCGGCAGGTGGAAACGTTTTCGAGGAACTCGGGGTGCTTTTTCTCACAGTACTGTATCCAACCGGGACAGCAGGATGTGATAAGAGGGAGCTTTCCTCCTCTCTCAAGTCTCTCAATGAACTCTGCGCTCTCTTCCATAACGGTGAGGTCTGCACCGAGAGTGGTATCGTATACTTCGTCAAAGCCCATACGACGGAGAGCGGCAACTATCTTGCCCATTACGTTCTCCCCGTCCTGAATGTTAAGCTCCTTGCCGATAGCAACGCGAACTGCGGGAGCGATCTGAACGCTGGTGATTACGTTGGGGTCGTCGATTGCAGCCCAAACAGACTTGATGTTGTTCTTTACTACGATTGCACCGGTGGGGCAAACTGCCGCGCACTGACCGCAACCGACGCAGGGAGATTCGGCAAGAGGCTTGCCAAATGCGGTGGAAATTACCATTTTAGAGCCGCGGTGAGCAAAGTCAATGGCTCCCACGTTCTGGATTTCGTTACAAACGCGAACACAGTCTCCGCAAAGGATACACTTACCCGCGTCGCGAACGATGCAAACAGAAGATGTGTCATCGTTCTTGGTGGATTTCGCTCTGTTGGGGAAGCGAACTCCTTCAATGTTAAATCTCATTGCAAGGTCCTGAAGCTTGCACTTCTGGTTGTTTTCACAAACGGTGCAATCGCGGCAGTGGTTAGCCAGCAAAAGCTCAAGGATATTCTTGCGGTAACGGCGGAGGCGCTCGGTGTTGGTCTTTACCTCCATGCCCTCGCGGGGAGGGGTAGAGCAAGCCGCTTCAACGCCGCCCCACTTGTTTTCTACCATGCACATACGGCACGCGCCGTAGATAGAAAGCTCACTGTGGTAGCAGAAGGTGGGCATTTTAACTCCGACTTTACGGCAAAGCTCGAGAATATTCTTCTCGCCGTTTATTTCCACGGGAATACCGTCGATTGTCATATACTTCTTATCACTCATGTTTTAGCCCTCCTTAATTGCCTTAAACGCGCAGGCAGAGATACAGCTTCCGCAACGAATGCACTTTTCAAGATCGATGGAGAAGGGCTCCTTGATCTTGCCGCTGATCGCACCTACGGGACACTGACGTGCGCACTTGGAGCATCCCTTACAAAGCTCGGGATCGATATAAATGCGCTTGAGCTTCTGGCAAGCACCTGCGGGACATCTCTTTTCGTAGATGTGCGCCTCGTACTCTTCTCTGAAGTTCTTTATAGTGCTGACAACGGGGTTGGGAGCAGACTTACCGAGACCGCAGAGAGCGGTAGCGGAAATAGTGTCTGCAAGTTCGAGAAGAAGCTCGATGTCGCCGTCACGACCCTCGCCCGCAACTATTCTTTCAAGGATCTCAAGCATACGCTTGGTGCCCTCACGGCAGGGAACGCATTTACCGCAGGATTCGTTCTGGGTAAAGTTCATAAAGAAACGCGCAACCTCTACCATGCAGGTTTTGTCGTCCATAACAACGAGACCGCCCGAGCCTACCATTGCTCCAACCTTTTTAAGTGTGTCGAAGTCAAGGGGAAGGTCAAGGTGCTCTTCGGTAAGACAAGCTCCCGAAGGACCTCCGATCTGAACCGCTTTAAACTTACCGTCGCCTCTCATACCGCCGCCGATGTCGAAGATGATCTCGCGCAGTGTTGTTCCCATAGGAACCTCGATAAGACCGGTGTTGGAGATGTTGCCTGTAAGAGCAAACGCCTTGGTACCGGAATTCTTGGGAACGCCGATGCCGAGGAACCAATCTGCTCCGTTGTTTATAATTTGAGCTACGTTTGCGTAGGTCTCAACGTTGTTAAGGACTGTGGGTTTGTCGAAAAGACCGTTTTCAACGGTTCTGGGGGGCTTAACTCTGGGGAAGCCGCGCTTACCCTCGATAGAAGCGGTAAGTGCCGACCCTTCGCCACAAACAAATGCGCCCGCACCGCGGTTGATGTGCATGTGGAAAGAGAAGTCAGTTCCCAAGATATTGTCACCCAAAAGGCCAAGCTCTTCTGCCTCTGCAATTGCGTTGCGAAGTCTCTGAACTGCCAAGGGGTACTCTGCTCTAACGTAGATGTAGCCGTCGGATGCGCCGCAAGCTACGCCTGCGATCATCATACCCTCAAGCATTCTGTGGGGGTCGCCCTCCATGATGGAACGGTCCATAAACGCACCGGGGTCGCCCTCGTCACCGTTACAAACGATGTATCTTTGGGTCTCCTTCTGGCGCTTTACCTGCTCCCACTTCTTGCCTGCGGGGAAGCCGCCGCCTCCGCGTCCGCGAAGCTCGGATTTGGAGATCTCTGCGATGATCTCGTCTCCGCTCATATCGAAGAGAGCCTTCTCGAATGCGGAGTAGCCGCCGATAGCTATGTACTCGCGCACAGAATCGGAGTCGATCTTACCGCAATGCTCAAGAACAACTCTAGTCTGCTGCTTGTAGAAGGGGATCTTGGACTGCTCGCGGTAGATCTCGCCGTTCTTCTTGTATGCAAGACGGTCGATGCACTCGCCGTCTACGATAGTCTTTTCGATAATCTCAAGGCAATCGTCTGCCTTTACCTTGGTGTAGAGCCAGCCCTGGGGCTCGATTCTAACAAGAGGACCCATTTCGCAAAATCCGTGGCAACCGCTCTTTTTGAGACCGATGTCACCACTGTGGGGATCCTCCATAAGCTCAACGGCAACGTGGAGACCCTTCTCCTCCATTATTTCCTTAAGCTTTGCGTAGATGTTAAGAGAACCGCCTGCAACGCAGCCTGTTCCCGCACATACGATTATCTTTTTAGTCTGCGCCTCGTAAGCCAGCTTAGCCGACTCGCGATACGCGACGAATTCCTGTCTGTTTTTAAGCATTTTCGTTCTCCTCCTTAAGCTTTGCAAGAAGTGCGGATGCCTTATCGGGGGTCATTTCGGGGTGAACCACGTCGTTTACGGTGAGAACGGGCGCAAGACCGCAAGCGCCGAGGCAAGAAACGGTCTCAACGGTGAAAATGCGGTCGTCGGTGGTCTTTTTGCTTTCGCTAAGACCGAGTTCCTGTCTGATGCGCTCCAGGATCGGGATGGAACGGCGCACATGGCAAGCAGTACCGTCACAGATCTTGATAACGTACTTGCCCTTGGGCTCAAGAGAGAAGTTTTCATAGAAGGTAGCAATACTGTAGATGCTTGCCTCGCTCATAGCGAGCTTTGCCGCAAGATAGGGGAATACTTCTGCGGGGAGGTATCTGTAGTGCTCTTGAATGTCCTGAAGGATGGAGATTATAGCGTGCTGCTTGCAGCCGTTGCTTGCGATTATGTTGTCAACAACGGAAAAATCAAAGGATTCGTTCATTTTTTTCTCCTCATTAATATAAACTGCCGTCTTTTGCTTTTGCGAGAGAGTAGTTTTGAAATGTCTAAAAAATCCTTGACCGTCTATTTGACGGCCAAGGATAAATAACTCTTATTTTGCGAGATATTCGTCGATAGCCTTAGCTGCTGTCTTACCTGCGCCCATAGCGGAGATAACGGTAGCCGCTCCGGTTACAACGTCACCGCCTGCATATACTGCGTTACGAGAGGAAAGACCGTCCTCGTTTACAATGATACCGCCGTGGTCGTTAACCTCAAGTCCTTCGGTGGTGGACTTGATAAGGGGATTGGGGGAAGTACCGATAGAGATAACTACGGTATCAACCTCGATCTCGAACTCGCTGCCGGGAATAACTACGGGACGACGTCTGCCCTTAGCGTCGGGCTCTCCAAGCTCCATCTTTACGCACTTGATTCCGGTTACGAAGCCGTTTCTGGGATCACGAGCATCCTCGGGATTGTTGTAGCCAACGATCTCGGTAGGATTGCAAAGGAGACGGAACTCGATTCCTTCTTCCTCAGCATGCTCCACCTCTTCCTTACGAGCGGGAAGCTCTTCCATGGAACGACGGTAAACGATATATACCTTCTCAGCACCGAGACGGAGAGCGGTTCTTGCAGCGTCCATAGCAACGTTACCGCCGCCGACGATTGCAACCTTGCCACCCTTCATGATGGGGGTCTCGGGGTTGTCGAGGTAGGACTTCATAAGATTACTTCTGGTAAGGAACTCGTTAGCGGAGTAAACTCCCTTGTAGGACTCACCGGGAATGCCCATGAAGTTGGGAAGACCTGCGCCGCTTCCTACGAAAACAGCCTCATAACCCATTTCGAAGAGCTCGTCGATGGTAAGGGTCTTACCGATAACGACGTTAGTCTCAATCTTAACGCCGAGCTGCTTAAGAGTTTCAACTTCCTTTGCAACGATTGCCTTGGGAAGACGGAACTCGGGAATACCGTAAACAAGAACGCCGCCTGCGGTGTGAAGTGCTTCGTAAACGGTTACTTCATAGCCCTTCTTTGCAAGATCGCCGGCACAAGTAAGACCGGAAGGACCGGAACCTACAACTGCTACTCTGTGACCGTTGCTTTCAGGACGAGCGGGAGCCTCGGTTGCGAAGGTGTTGTGCCAGTCAGCAACGAAACGCTCAAGACGACCGATACCAACGGACTCGCCCTTGATGCCGCGAACACACTTGGACTCGCACTGTACCTCCTGAGGACATACGCGTCCGCAAACCGCGGGAAGAGAAGAAGACTTGGAAATTATCTGATATGCGCCCTCAAAGTCACCCTCCTTGATCTTTGTGATGAACTCGGGGATGTGGATCTTAACGGGACAACCGTTAACACAGGGCATATTCTTACAGTTGAGACATCTGTTTGCCTCGTCGATTGCCATTTCCTCGGTGTAGCCGAGAGCAACTTCGTCAAAATTATGCGCACGAACCTGGGGGTCCTGAGTGGGCATTGCGTTTCTTGTAAGAGACATATTAGCCTTTGCCATATTATTCTACCTCCTTCTTGAAGAGATTGCACGCAGCGTCGTGAGCGTGGCGCTCGAAGTCAGCGTACATTCTACCTCTGGACATTGCTTCGTCGAAGTCGATCTCGTAGCCGTTGAAGTCGGGACCGTCGACACACGCGAACTTAGTTACCTTCTTGCCGTCGATGTTAAGGGTGAGACGGCATCCACCGCACATGCCTGTACCGTCGATCATGATGGGGTTCATGGAAGCGGTTACGGGAGTACCGAAGGGCTTTGCGGTAGCAACTACGAACTTCATCATGATGAGAGGACCGATAGTGATGATCATATCGAACTTCTCGCCGCCCTCGAGCATTTCCTTGAGGGGCCTGGTAACGTTCCCGTGCTCGCCGTAGGAGCCGTCGTCGGTCATGATGCGGAGCTTGTCGGAGCAAGCCTTGAACTCGTCTTCAAGAATAAGGAGATCCTTGCTTCTGAATCCGATGATGCTGGTTACGTCTGCTCCCATTTCATGGAGAGCCTCTGCTATGGGAAGTGCGATTGCGCATCCAACACCGCCACCTACGATGCAGACCTTCTTAAGACCATCAAGGTGAGTAGCCACGCCGAGAGGGCCTACGAAATCCTGAATGTAGTCGCCTTCTTCCTTGTAAGAAAGCTTCTTGGTAGTGCCGCCAACGATCTGGTAAATGATCTTAACGGTTCCGTTTTCCTTGTTGACACCTGCAACGGTAAGGGGAATACGCTCGCCGTTCTCGTCTACGCGAAGAATGATGAACTGACCGGGACGAGCCTTGTTAGCAACAAGGGGAGCCTCGATCCAGAGCTGTACCACTGTAGGGTTCAAAACCTTTTTGTTAACTATCTTGTACATACTTTGCCTCCTGTATGTAGCGGCTGGTTAGGCCGCCAAATTAAAATTGTTTACAAGTTTCGTGTGTGAAATCAAAATTCGCCGAAGGAGAGAGCTTGTCCCCCACATTCCGTAAAAAACGCCGATCTTTGAATCTCGGCGAATAAAACTGTTTCCACAAGGGCTTATTTTGATTTTTTTCACCATATTATTATAACATGTTAATAGCGGTTTTGGGAATAACCAAAAAGGCATATCGGATATATCAAAAATGATATAACGATCTCGTTTCAGCCCTTATTTTGTGTCTTTTGTGAAATATTGATAAATTGACTTGCTCGACTTCTGAGCGCGGCAACGAATTTAACTTCATTTTCGGTGGGTCGATATCCTTTTCTGTATATCAAAAGATCCACCAAATGCTTTTTCTCAAGGGTGTATTCCTTTTGAATCAGCCCGTATCTTTGGAGCAATTTTTTTGATGCGGGAGCCTCCTTTGAAAAGGCGTGGACGTTGTTTGAGAGAAATTCAAATCGCATCGAGCGGTCCATTATAAGTATCTGATTCGGGGAGCTTCCGCCCTTGTTGTCGGAGGGCATTGAACGAGCAAAATGCAGGTCGCCACTGGCTACCTCGGTAAGCTTTTTGAGGTCGTGGAGATTTATAGAATCCGTTTTGGCAAGAGGGGAGTCTTTGCTGACCGTCAAGTAGCAGGGAAACTCTGCAATCTGTTCTACAGCAAGGTCTTTTTCACCGAGATTCCTTTCCAGAACACGCTTTGCGCTGATTTCGCAACGCGCAATTCCCAGATCACAGCAGCCGCAAATTACTCGATCTGCGATGCTTTCCGGGTCTCTTCCGTGTCGCACTATCTCTACAGTGTTGCCGCATTCCTTCACCGCGTCCAGCACGTAATCGGCACAAGGGGTGCACACCGAGAGGCGGTGTTGGCGGATGCCACCGTTTTTATAGAGCGTCTCGACCTCATCTATTTGTTTGAGGATGTTTTGAGCATAAAAGATGAATTCCGATCCCTCGGGGGTAGGCTCCATACCTTTGGCACTTCTGCGGAAAAGAGTGATCCCCAGGTCGGATTCCAATTCTTTTATGGAACGGCTTATGTTGGGCTGGGCGCAGAGCAGAGCCTCGGCGGCTTTATTCAGAGAGCCTCGCTTGGCTACCTCTACCGCGTATTTCATGTGTAATATGTTCATTTTTTCTCCTTGTGGTGAGTACAAATTATACAATTCAAATTTTATCATAAAATAATGAATAATTTACACATATATTATTAAAAATAAAAGAAATATGAGCAAGATGGAAGTTGTTTTGTACTCGAAAAAGTCTGCATTTTTATCATTGATTGGTCGAAATGCAAAATGGTTGGCGTAATTTTAAATAAAATCTTGGATTTTTTGTTAAATTTTGAAAAATGTTAAAAAAATGACGGAAAACTCTTGACTTGGTGTTAACAATATGATATAATAACCGAGAATGTGAGAGAATTTTGCAAATGTCGTTTGGTTAGAGTCCCCTAAAGGTTTTTGATCGAACGAGTTTTTTGCGATTGGACATCACAAAATACAAAAATATTAAAGGGGAAAGAAAATGAAAAAGATTTTCGCCATCGTATTGTGCATTTGCACAGTACTTGCAGTTGTTGCATGTACTCCCGCAGCAACTGAGGCTGAGTACAAGCTCGGCATGGGTATCGTAGTTGACATGGGCAGCTCCGCTACCAACAATGCACAGGTTGATGCAACCGTTGCAACCGTTGTAACCGATGCTGACGGTAAGATCGTTGCTTGCCGCATCGACGTTGCTCAGAACAAGATGAACGTTACTGACGGTGCGGTTGACACCGCAGCTACCTTCAAGTCCAAGATGGAAAAGGGCACTGAGTACGGTATGTCCACCAGCCCTTATTCTTCCGACAACGATAACGACGGTAGAATTCTTGAGTGGGACGCTCAGGCTAAGGCTTTCGAGGCATTCGTTGTAGGTAAGACTGTTGGTGAGGTTAAGGCTCTTAAGGGCAACACCCAGTTCGTTAACAACCACACCATTTCCGCTGATGCTGATCTTCTTGCAGCAGGCTGCACCATCGAGATCGGTGATTTCTGTGAGGCGGTTGTTAAGGCTTGCGAGGATGCACAGGGCATGAGCTTCAAGGCAGTTGCAGGCACCTTCACTCTCGGTGTTTCCGTTGATTCCTACGCTACCGATTCCGTAGCTGCTACCGAGGAGAAGGACGGCACCGTTGCTATGTACTCCGATTTCGCCGCAGCAGTTGTTGTTGACGGCAAGATCGTTGCTGCTCTTAACGACGCTATCCAGCCCAAGATCACCGTAACCATTGACGGCGAAGTTGAGCCCCAGGAATTTAAGGGCACTAAGAGAGAGCTTAAGGAAGGCTACGGCATGGCAGGCAACCCCTACTCCTCTGATAACAACGAGGACGGCCAGATCCTTGAGTGGTACGTTCAGTCCTACGAGTTCTCCAAGTACGTTGTAGGCAAGACCGCTGCTGAGGTTGCAGGCATGGAGACGCAGAACGTCCTCGATCACAACATCTCCTCCGATGAGGCTCTTCTTGCAGCAGGCTGCACCATCCAGATTCCCGCAATCTGTGCAGTTGTAGCTGAGGCTGTTAACAACGCAAGATAATTTAATACTTCTATTTAGGAGAGAAGAAATTTGAAGATATTCAAATCTTTGATTTCCTTATGTGCAATTATAGGGCTGCTCGTCTCTTTGACGGGCTGCCCTACAGTTGCGAATGGGGGAGAAAACAAAAAGCCACTTGGAATGGCTTATTTTAGCTTTTTTGACACCGTATCTTACGTTTACAGCTATCAAGGTGACTCTCAGGAGATCTTTGAAGCAAGATGTGAGGGGGCAACGAAGATACTTGAGGAATATCATCAGTTGTTTGATATTTACTACGAGTATTCGGGAATTACCAACCTAAAAACGCTCAATCGCAACGCCGGCGGAGAGCCTATGGTGGTTGACGAAAGACTTATTGAATTTTTGCTTTACGCCAAGGAGCTTTACGAGGCTACCGACGGTGAAATGAATATAATGATGGGCTCTGTGCTTCGTCTTTGGCACGATTGCCGCGAGGCGGCAGGCACCGATCCTAAAAACGCCCGAATCCCTACGGATGAGGAGCTTGAAGAGGCAAACAACCATACCGATATGTCTTGCCTTGAAATTGACGTAGAAAATAATACTGTTCGTATAGCAGACCCCGAGGCATCTATCGACGTGGGTGCGCTTGGAAAGGGATATGCAACCGAAAAGGCGGCAGAATACCTTGAAAGCCAGGGAGCTGACGGATACGTTCTTAATATTGGCGGAAATATCCGCATAATTGGTCACAAGAGAGATGGGTCGGGATGGAATACGGGAATCAAGAATCCCCACAACACCGACGCCTACGCCTTGTACCTTATTCTTGCTGACACCTCCTGCGTAACCAGCGGAGATTATGAAAGATACTACACCGTTAATGGTCAGAGATATCACCATATCATTGATAAGGACACTCTTATGCCTGCGGATTATTTTTCTTCAGTAACGGTCATTACCAAAGACAGCGGACTTGCAGATGCTCTGTCCACGGCTCTGTTTGCTATGAGCTATGGGGACGGACTTGCTCTTGTCGAGAAGATCGGCGGAGTTGAAGTGTTCTGGGTAGATAAGGATGGCAATCAGCAAATGACACCCGGTCTTGAGGATTTAATAAAGAAATAATCCTCAAATAAACTTGAAAGCAATTAAAAATAAAAATATACTTAAATAAACGGAAGGAGAAAAGGTTTTGAAAGATATTTCATCTTTGCACGTGCCTCATAACAAACATACAGCGGCATGTGTTCCTGTACGCATCGAAACGCCCAAGGAAGTAGTTCTGCCTATGAACATGCATTCCGGCCAGGATGCGGAACCTATCGTAAATGTTGGCGACCACGTTAAGGTCGGTCAGCTCATCGCAAGAGAAGAGGGAAGATTTTCCTCTCCTGTACACGCAACCGTTTCCGGTACCGTTGTTGAGATCGCTCCCATGGCAACCTCCAGCGGCAAGGATACCTTGGCTATTCGCATTGAAAGCGACGGCTTGATGGAGATTTCCGAGAGCGTTAAGGCTCCCGAGATCACAGACTGCGACAGCTTCCTCCAGGCAGTTCGTGAGGGCGGTATCGTTGGTCTTGGTGGCGCGGCTTTCCCCACTTGGGCAAAGTTCAACGAGGCTAAGAACCCCGACTATAAGGTTGACACCGTTCTTATCAATGCTGCAGAGTGCGAGCCCTACATCACCAGTGACCACAGAATGATGCTTGCTCACCCCGAGCTCATCGCAGACGGTATCGAGTATCTTCGTAAGTACATGAACGAGTATCTCGGTAACGCAACCTTTAAGATCTGTATCGAAAAGAACAAGATGGATGCAATCAAGGTTCTTAAGGAAACCTTCAAGGATAAGGATTACGTTGTTATTCATCAGCTTAAGACCATTTATCCTCAGGGTGCAAAGCAGGTAATGCTTTACAATGCAACCGGCAGAGTTGCAGTTGCAGGTAGACGTTTCCCCTCCTTCGGCGCTCTTATCATCAACGTTTCCTCTCTTGCTAAGATGGCTGAGTACCTCAACACCGGTATGCCTTTAGTTGAGAGAATCGTAACCGTTGACGGTCCTGCGGTTAAGACTCCTATGAATCTTATCGCTCCCATCGGTACTCGCATCAGCGAGCTTGTTAATTATACCGGACTTAAGAAGGAGCCCGGCAAGGTAGTAGTTGGCGGTCCTATGAACGGTACTGCTATCTGCTCCGTAGACGATCCTATCGTTAAGGTATCCAATGCAATTCTCGTATTCGACGAGAAGAGTGCTGTTCTTCCCGACGCCTCCGCTTGTATCAACTGCGGCAGATGTATGGAGAAGTGCCCCGTAGGCATCAGCGTTGCTATGGTCGATCGCGTAATGAATATCAAAAACGAGGACAAGAAGGCTAAGCTTCTTATCGACACCGGCGTTCGTCAGTGTGTTGACTGTGCTTGCTGCTCTTACGTTTGTCCCGCTAACCGTCCTCTTCTTCAGATCAACTGGGCTGCAAAGTCCTTCCTCAAGAAGTATGCGGCGGCACAGAAGGAAAAGACAGGAGGTAACAAATAATGGGTAAGCTTCATATTTCCTCCACCCCTCATATCCATCAGAAGGGCTCTTCCACCCACAATATCATGCGTGACGTTGTTATCGCAATGCTTCCCGCTGCTATTGCAGGTGTTATTATCTTCGGACTTCAGGCTCTTGTGGTAATTTTCACTTGTGTTGCAAGCGCAGTTCTTTCCGAGGTTATATTCAACCTCATCGCTCGCAAAAAGCAGACCGTTGGAGATTTCTCCGCAGTAGTAACAGGTCTTCTTCTTGCTCTTAACCTTAGCGTTAACGTGCCCTGGTGGCAGTGTGTTATTGGTAGCGTATTCGCTATCGTAGTAGTTAAGTGCTTCTTTGGCGGACTTGGTAAAAACATAGTAAATCCTGCTATCGCGGCTCGCGTATTTATGCTTCTGACCTTCTCGGCAGTGGGTACCGTGGTTGTTGCGGCGCCTCTTTTCGATCTCGGTTTCCTTGGCGAAGCTGTTCCTGCCACAGAAATCGTTGCAAGCGCAACTCCTCTCGCTTCCCTCAATAAGGGTGCGGCAGATGCGGCAACCAATGCCCCCAATATTCTCCAGCTCTTCGTTGGTGTGTACGGAGGCACTATCGGTGAGACCTGCTCCTTCGCTCTTATTCTCGGATTTATCTACCTCGTAGCTCGTAAGGTTATCAAGTGGTACGTTCCCGCAACCTTCGTTGCTACCGTATTCGTATGCTACTTCATTTTCGGTGGCTTCAATGCTACCTTTGCGCTCCAGCACGTTCTTGCGGGCGGTCTTCTTCTCGGTGCTATCTTCATGGCTACCGACTACGTTACCACTCCCATCACGGGCAAGGGAAGAGTGCTCTTCTGCGTTGGCGCAGGTCTTCTTACCTTCGCTATCAGACAGTTCGGTTCTTTCCCCGAGGGCGTTTCTATCGCAATTCTTACTATGAACCTTGTTACCCCATTCCTTTCCAGCTGGACAAAGAAAAAGACCTTGGGAGGTGTTAAGTAATGAAGCTTTTGAAAACAATTCTTATACTTCTCATCATCGTCGCAGTTTTCGGCGGCGCAATGTTCGGACTTAACTTCTATACAGGTCCCATTATCGAGGCTAACAATGCGGGCGCTGAGCTTGCTCCCCTGCTTGCAGTAATGCCCGAGGGTGCAGAATTTGGCGAAGGCGCGCTTATTTACAGCTCCGAAAACGCTGCAGCCTCCACTCTTACAGAGGTTCCTGCAAACGTTCTTTCTGTGTATAAGGAAAAGAACGGTCTCGGCTACGTAGTTCGAGCTACCGCAACCTCCGGTTACACCAGCTCTCCTCTTGTAACTACTATCGGTATTACATCCGACGGTAAGATCTGTGGTATTCAGATCGATAGCTACGGTGATGACGCAGGAAACAACTGGAACCAGAAAATATTAACAAATGACTATATCCAGACCTACATTGGTCAAGACTCCGCTTTGGCTGATGTAGAGCTTATTGCCAATCCCACATCGGAAAAGGCTTCTTCCGTAGCGTACAAAAACGCGGTTTCTGCGGCTATGGGCGTGCTTATTTCCAACAATATGATCGTTGCAGGCGTTAAGTCCGACGCTCAGATCCTTGAAGAGAACCTCGCAACCGTGGCTCCCGGATTTGCCCAGCTTGCTGAGACTGCTGCTTCCGGCAACATCCAGAAGGCTCTCAAGGCAGGAAACGGCGCAGGATTTGCATACATTATGACCGAGGGTGAGGCTACTTACCTCGCAGTTGTAAATGCAAGCGGTGCATGCAAGATATACGGTGTTGACCACTCCGCAGAGGAGGCTGTCGTTGTAGAAGTAACCGCAGATCACGCAGCACTCGTAACCGAGGCTCAGGCTCAGGCGGCTGCAAATCAGCAGAGCTTCGAGTCTAAGGCAAACAGAAAGTTCAAGGGCCTTGTCGATGGCGCTGACGGATTTGAAGTATTGGCTCTTGACGGATTTACCACTATTGTTTATGCCGCAAAGTTCACCGTAGGCGAAGTTAATTACTACGGATTCTATTCCAGAGCAGTTGGCTATGATCAGATGGATATTTACGTAATCGTTGACGAAAACGGAGCCATCGTGAAGATCAGCGCCGCAACCCTCTTCTTCGACACCGAGCATTTCCCCGTGGACGATACCGTTGACGCGAAGGAATATGAGAATTCGTTCGCAGGCTTTACCGCTGACACCTTCACCGGTGACAACGCCGTGATCGCCGGCGCGACGTTTACAGGGAACGCAATGAAGCAGGCAACAAAGGATGCATTTGCAGCATTTGAATCTATCAAAGGAGGAGAACAGTAATGAAAAAGACTAAAACTTCATATCTCCTCAAGGGCACTCCCTCTATTCTTCTTGTGCTCGGTGCAGGATTTGTAATGGCATCCAGTGCAGACATTCGTGCCGCTCTCGGCATGGGTGCTGCAGTGCTCGTTTCGATGCTTCTCAGCTCTATCGTAATTTCCGCTCTTCATAAGATCATCCCCACATACGCTAAGCTTCCCGCATACCTTCTTATCATCACCGGATTTGTTTCTGTGATCGGTATGCTTATGCAGGCTTGGTTCCCCGACGTTGTTGAAATGTTGGGCGTTCACTTGGCAACTCTTGCAGTAAGCGCGGTTATCTACCGTGATGCTGAAGAGGTTGCAGACCACAACGGCGAGTCTACCTCTATCAAGACCGCTCTTGTTACCGGTATGTTCTTTACCGTTGTTATGGTTATCTGTGCACTTATCCGTGAGGTTCTTGGTAATGCTACCATCTGGGGCAACGCTATCGAGTGGCTTGAGCCCTACAAGATCTCCGCAATTGCGGGTGCATTTGGCGGCTATCTTGTTCTTGCGATCGTTATGGCGGTTATCAACAAGATCACAGGTCTCCACCACCATCTTGAAGAGAACGAAGAAAAGGAGGGTAACTGATAATGTTGGATTTCAATACTATTCTTGCAATTTTGCTTGCGAGCATATTCTCTGAAAATATTGCACTTATCGAGTGCCTTGGAACCGGTGCGGTTCTTGAAAACGAGCGCTCCTCCAGAAGATCTCTTACCCTTGGATTCGGCACTACTCTCGTCATGCTCATCTCCACTCTCATCACCTGGCCTCTCAACACCTACGTGCTTGCGAAGGTTCCTTACCTCCAGACCATGGTGTTCGTTGTAGTTGTGCTTGTTGTTGTTGAAGTTCTTCACCTTATCGCAAAGAGAATTCTAGATAACTACTGCAAGTCCGACTTCGTTAAGTTCGCTATCAACGGCGCGGTTCTCGGTATTTGTATCCACAACACTCACGCTGATTTCGTTACCGCTATCGTAACTTCTATCTGCGTAGGTATCGGCTTTATGCTCACCATGACCGTTTACGCTAAGCTTAAGGACGTTCCCGTTGACGAGGACGCTATCCCCGCACCCTTCAGAGGTCTGCCTATCGCACTCCTCACCGCGGGCATGATGGTTCTCGCTTGCATGGCTCTCACCTTCAGCTTCTGATGAAGAAAAGAGATTTTATTCTCATAGGTGTTATTTTAGCGGTCGCAATTTCAACATTTGTTGGTATTAAGCTTTTTCAAGAAGAAGGCGACTACGTTGTCGTAACAGTTGGTGAGGGCACGAATCGCCATGAAATCGCCAGGTTCAACCTATCGGAAAACGGTGAATATACCTTGAACGGCGGAACTAACATCTTGAAAATTGAAGGCGGAAAGGCTTGGATGATCTACGGAGATTGCCCTAAAATTAAGGGCGATTGTACCAGACAAGGAAAGATCAGTAAAGATGGGCAGGAAATAGTGTGTACTGTGAATGACCTTATAGTAACTGTGCACAAACTTAATACAGACGATAGCGGAGAGGAAACCGATCCCGAAATTGTCGTTGGTCAATAATTAACGTTTCACGAAAGGAGAGAATCAAGTGAAAACAAAAAAAGTTGCTTTCATAGGCGTGTGTATTGCACTCGCAATGGTTCTTTCCTTCGTGGAAAGCCAGATTCCGTTTTTTGCTACCAATACCGGATTTAAGGCAGGATTTCCCAATCTTGTATTGATGGTTTTGCTTTACAAGTGTGGTTGGAAGGAAACAGTGATAGTAAGTGTCATTCGTGTATTGCTGATGTTTGCCTGCGGATTTTCCAACGTTACAGGCTTGGTTTTGAGCCTTTCCGGCGCGGCACTGAGCCTGCTGGGAATCATTTTGCTCAAAAAGACAAACTGGTTTTCGTGCATTGCGGTAAGTATTGTCGGCGGAGTCCTTCACAACGTTGGACAGATAATAGCGGTGTGCATCTGGTATCAAACTCCCGGACTTGCGCTGGAGCTTCCGTTGCTTATTGTCAGCGGAACAGCTGCAGGTGCCGCCATCGGTTTGATTGCAGGGTTGCTTGTCAAACGCCTTGAAAAAGTTAAATTCTAATGATTTTTTATGATGAAAAGCTCGTATCTTTTGATGCGGGCTTTTTGTGTTGTAGCGATTTAAAAAATCCTCATTTTGCCATACATTTTTATTTTTTCGCGCGACATAATAATATCAGAGACGCGAAGTGAGTTGATTTCGCAAACGCTTGAGAACGGTTTCTGGATAATGCAAATCCTGCGCCGCAGGCTTTTTGGCTAAATCTATCGTCTTGCGGCGCGGCTCGATTTATTATAGATTCAATATAGAATTAAGGTTTCCCACAAGGGAGACTGCAAGGAGAAATATTATGGCAAACAAGAATGCTAAGAAGGCTCTTGAACAGTTCAAGATGCAGGCAGCAAGCGAAGTAGGCGTAAACCTCAACAATGGCGGTTACAACGGTGACCTCACCGCTCGTCAGGCAGGTTCCATCGGCGGTCAGATGGTTAAGAAGATGATCGAATCCTACGAAAACTCTATTCAGGCAAAGTAATTAAAGCTAGACCTGATTAATGGTTGGAGCCGTCCTGTCATTGGCAGGACGGCTTGTTTGCTCTTGTGCCAGGCGACGGAGAGGAGCAGAGCATTTCGGGTGAAATACCCTTGACAATGATGTATATGTGTGGTAAAATTAAAGTTGATATTATTGTGTTCACCTAATAAACGTTTTATGGAGATTTACGTATGCTTTTAGCGTTCGGTATTATTTTTTTGATCGGTCTTGCCGTTGGCGGGGAATTTCTGCTGAATGGGCGAGGCGTTGGGTTCAAGCGTTGCATATTCAGCTTGAATTTCGGGAAAAAGCTTATAATTGAAGTGGTGGTGTCACTGATACTGCTTATGGCGGTAAATTATGATTATTTCGTCATATTGAATATGACGTGGTACAAGCTGCTGATCCTTGCGGGAATATCCGTAGCGGTGGTTGCGCTTTCGATCTGTCTGTCCTTGCTTAAAAAAAGGGTAGGGATGGAAAAGCTTGCATGGATGGCGTTGATATGCCTCATTTGCGTTATTTCCGCTGAGGTGTTTGCTTTCAATTCCAGAGCGATACAGTCTCACGAATATAATTCGCTGGATCTGAACAGATTCGGCAAAATTTCGGCATCCTCCTCGTCGGCAGATGGCAAATATCATATAAACAAGGGTAAGGTGGCGGTTTTTGAGTCCGAGAATATACTCATCGACTTCCAAAATCTTTATCTTGATATAACTATGGTGAACGCACAGGGCGAGGAAATTCCTTATACGGTGAAGGTCGAGGCGACCGACAAAGCCAACGAGCTTTATATCACGTCTATGCCGAGCCGCAGGGTCTACCCTGACTCCCCCTCACAGTATATTCCCATGCAGCTTAGGGGAAGAACCGATAAGGTAAAGCTGACATTTACTCCCGATGGCTCGGTCGAAGCCGATATGACCGTGAAGAGTATTGCGGTCAACACACCCAAGCCCTTTAATTTTGACATAGGTCGCGTGGTGCTGCTTTTTGCAGTGGCGCTCCTGTTGAGCCTCGCTCTTCCGGGAAGCCCCGCGCACAAAGCAAAGCTGAATGATTCACCTTGGCAGACGGCCACGACGGCGGCAGTGGTGTGCGTTGAGATATTGATGATATTCCTCATTATATCCTCATCCAAGCATTATCTGGAGCTTCTTGCCAAGCATCAGGCTCAATATCAACAGCTTGCACAGTCATTCCTTAATGGTCATTTGTACCTTGAAGAAGAGGTGCCCCAGTTCCTTTTGGATATGGAAAACCCTTATGACTACGCATTGAGACGAGCACAGGGTAAGGCGTATTATTGGGATGCCGCGCTGTATAACGGGCATTATTACGTCTATTTCGGTGTGATCCCCTGTCTTTTGACCTATCTGCCTTATTTCGTGCTGACGGGCGAAAATCTTCCCAACGATATAGCGCTGTTTATTTTTGCGATAATCTTTATTGCGGGCTGCTTCGCCTTCATAAAGCAGCTTATCAAGCATTATTTCCCCAATATAGGCATATCCTATATTTCCTATTTGGTGATCTCGCTCCTCGTTGTAAACGGAAGCGGACTACTCTTTATGGTGTCCTATGCCGATATGTATTCGGTTCCGATCATGGCGGCACTTGCATTTACCGTTTGCGGTCTGGCGCTTTGGCTGTCCGCACTTAGCAGTAAGACGCTCCGCATCCCCAAGCTTATTCTCGGATCTCTTTGTATGGCGTTTGTGTCGGGATGCAGACCTAATCTGCTGCTGTTCTCGGCGCTGGCTATTCCTTTCTTCTGGGGAGAGACCGTCTCGGCTCTCAAGGAGAAGCGGATATTCAAGAGCACATCTATTATGAACGCGCTGGCGTTTGCACTGCCATATATCATAGTTGCGGCGGGAATGATGTGGTATAATTACAGTCGATTTGATTCTCCCTTTGATTTTGGAGCGAATTACAATCTAACCACCAACGATATGACCTCCAGAGGCTTCGTTTGGGAGAGAATGTTCCCTGCGGTGTACTCCTATCTCCTTCAATTTCCCAAGATGACGGCAACCTTCCCCTTTATCCGATATGCTGATTTCGACAGCTCGTATATGGGAGTGACTATTAGAGAGAGCACCTACGGCGGAATATTCGCGTATTCGCCATTGCTTCTGAGCATATTCCTTATCCCGTTTGTAAAGGATATTTTGAAAAAGTACAAGGTTTTAGCACCGGTGCTTGTCCTTACTGCAATAGGGATCATAACCCCCCTGCTGGATGCACAGTTTGCGGGAATATTGCAGCGCTATTTTGCGGATTTCTCGCTTATGCTCTATATGTCGGCGGCGTTTATAGTGCTGGCGATGATCGATCATTTCAAGAACGATAAAGCGCATTATGCCATGCGCGCGGGACTTTTGATCTGTGCGGTAGCAATGGTTATATATCAGGGCGCGCTGGTAATGCGTGTCGTGGATATAGAACAGGTAATACCTTATATGTTCTGGTATTGCTAAAATTCGATAGCCCTATCGGGCAGAATGGAGAATAAAGATGACTGACAAAAGGATCGCGGTGCTTTTACCGTGTTATAATGAAGAGCAGACTATCGAGAAGGTCATTCGTGACTTTCGGCGCGAGCTGCCCGAGGCGACTATCTACGTTTATAATAATAATTCCACCGACCGCACCGCGGAGATCGCCTCTTCTATTGAGGGCGTTGTGGTAAGAAATGAGTACCGACAGGGTAAGGGTAACGTGATTCGCAGTATGTTTCGTCAGATAGACGCCGATTGCTATATTATGGCAGACGGAGACGATACCTATCCTGCCGAGCATGCGCGAGAGATGGCAAGACTTGTGCTTGAGGAGAACATGGATATGGTCATCGGAGACCGACTTTCCTCAACCTATTTCGTGGAAAACAAGCGCGCCTTCCATAATTTTGGCAACAGATTGGTTCGTTGGCTTATCAATAAGCTTTTCTCGGGAGACGTTAAGGATATTATGACGGGATACAGAGCCTTTAGCTACGATTTCGTTAAACTTATGCCTATCGAGAGCAACGGCTTTGAGGTTGAGACCGAAATGACCATCAATGCTCTTGACAAGAAATTCAATATTTGTGAAATACCCGTTCAGTACAGAGACCGCCCCGAGGGCAGTGTTTCCAAGCTCAACACCATCAAGGACGGAATGCGAGTTATCGGAACTATCTTCAGAATGTTCAAGAATTATCGCCCCATGATGTTCTTCGGTATCATTTCTGCCTTGCTTTTTGCGTCGGGAGCGGGATTGTTTACCTGGATATTTGTCGAATATCTGCAAACGGGTCTGGTAACGCGTATGCCCACCTTGATAGTTTCAACCGTGGTGGTGCTTGCGTCTATCATTTACTTTGCGATAGGATTGATACTTGACATAATTATCAGAAAGCACAGACAAAATGCGCTTGTGCAGATAAACTGCATATCAAAAAGATAAGGCTTTATCTTGAAGTAATATACTAAAAGTGTGGCTTTGCCGCGAAAATAAGAAATTAAGAGGTATTATCGTTATGAAAAAGACAGTTTTGAGAGAATATGCCCGACTGCTCGTAAAGAGCGGAATTGCCGTTAAGAAGGGCGACTACGTTATAGTAAATGCAGGACTCGATCAGCCCGAATTCGTAAAGATGGTTGTTGAGGAGTGCTACCGCGCAAAGGCGGCGAGAGTTATGGTAGAATGGTCTTATCAGCCCCTCACCAAGCTCAACGTTAACAACATGAGCCAGAAGCTTCTCGGTACAGTTGAGGCGTTTGAGGAGGAGAAACTCAAGTTTAGACTTGAAAAGAACCCCGCCATGCTTTATCTTGCCAGCGATGACCCCGACGGTCTCAAGGGCATCAACCAGAAGAAGATGGCGGCTTCTATGATCGCAAAGCAGAAGATCATCAAGCCCTACAGAGAGAAAATGGACAACAAATATAAGTGGTGCATCGCGGCTGTTCCCGGTAATGCTTGGGCAAAGAAGATATTCCCCGGTGAGAGAGTCAGCGTAGCGGTTGAAAAGCTTTGGAGCGCGATCCTTCTCGCATCTCGCGTTATAGACAAGGACGGCAATATCCTTGATGCTGTTGGCGAGTGGGACAAGCACAATGAGAACATCAGCAAGCGTTGCGAGATCCTCAACAATGCAGGTCTTGTTGAGCTTCGCTACAAGTCCGCAAACGGAACCGACTTTCGCGTAGGTCTCCTTGAAAACGGAAACTTTTTGGGCGGTGGAGAGCATACTCTCGGCGGCGAATATTTCAATCCCAATATTCCTACCGAGGAGGTCTTTGCTACCCCCAAGGCAGGAGTTGCAGAGGGGATCGTTTATTCCTCCATGCCCCTTTCTTGGAGAGGCGAGATCATCGACAACTTCAGCATGAGATTTGAGGGCGGTAAGGTAGTTGAGGCTAAGGCTGAAAAGAACGAGGCTCTGCTTAATACTATGATCAGCATGGACGAGGGCGCGTCCAGACTTGGCGAGTGCGCATTCGTTCCTTACAACTCCCCCATTCGTGAGAGCGGTATTATGTTCTATGAGACCCTTTTCGATGAGAATGCCGCTTGTCACTTTGCAATCGGTGCAGGCTACACCAATACCGTCAAGGACTACCAGAACTACACCAAGGAGCAGTTGACCGAGATGGGCGTTAACGATTCTGCCCTCCACGTTGACTTTATGGTAGGAACCGATGACATGTCTATTATCGGTATCAAGAAGGACGGTAGTGAGTTCGTTATCTTTGAAAACGGACTTTGGGCGTTCTGACAAACGATTATTTTAACTGATTCTATTGAAAGGAGGCGCGATCATGCCGAGAAAGCCTAAAGCAAAAAATACTTTGTCTGCCGGAGAGCGGGTTGCTCTTTTTGAGGCGGAGCAGGAACAAAAAAGACGTGCTATGACGGATGATGGCGCCTCTTCAAGTAATAAAGATGAAAAAGCGGTAACGGAAGAGCCTATTGTGGTTAAGAGCGAGGCTGTGAAGCCTGAAAAGGCGCGCGTTTGCAAGCCCAAGCCTCAAAGTGCTACGGTGAGGGTGGATCTTTCTATCCTCGCGGGCGAGATCAAGCCTATGCACGGAATGTGCAACGGTCCTGTGTCCTATGGCGCTGATATAAGCGATGCTTTCCGCGAGATAGGTGTGCCCTATATTCGTTTTGACGGCGCGGATACCGCGGCGGGCGGTTATGCGGTGGATGTTTCAAAAATATTCCACAACCTTGACCGCGATCCCTCTGACCCCGATAATTATTCCTTTGAATTAACCGATAAATACGTTGAATCGGCGCTTTTGACAGGTGCTAAAGTGATATATAGACTTGGCGAGAGCCGAGATCTGCTGGGCACTATCTCGGATAAGACGTATGATGACCTCGATCTGCTGTCGCGCATTTGTGTTAATATTATTCGTCACTACAACGAGGGCTGGGCGAATGGATATCACTTTGATATTCAATATTTTGAGCTGTGGAACGGTGGGGAGGATTCTAAACGCGATATAGAGATATATGGCAGACTTGCAAATGCCGTGAAGATGCACAATGAGTCTATAAGGGTTGGCGGAATGTGCTATGGCGATGCCACCAAATCCCGCGAATTATTGAGAGCCTGTCAAAAGCACAGGTATCCCATTGATTTCTTGACGGTTGAAAGCTTTGGCGCAGATCCGTCGCGTGTGTGCGGCGAGATAGAATCTCTCTCGATGTTTGCTAAGAATCAAGGATTTGCCGGTCTTGAAATAATTCTTGGCAGATGGATGATGGTTGACTGCGATATTCTTGGCGACACGCCTCTGCAAAAGGCTTTGAGGGTCAATGATCCTCGGACACGTGATATGAGACGAGAGCTGGCGCTGTCTGCACGCTCTGTCAAGGGCGCGGCGTATGCCGCGGCAATGATGCTGGAGTTAAATGCAGTGGACGATATAGCGGGGGCTTGTTTCTTTGATGCCCAGCCTGCAATCTCGTCATTCTGCTCGCTTACCGATAGATTCGGCATACCCGAGAAGCCTTTCTATGCTTTCCGCTCCTTTGGAGAGCTTTACAGGGCGAGAAATGCGGTGCTTTGCACCGTAGACCGTCAGGACGGCTTTGCTCACAGCGGCATCTATGCCTCTGCGGCGTTGAGTGACGGTGGAGAGGGAATAATCATGCTCGCGTCCTTTGGCGGATGCGGAGTGGTTGACCTTCGTATTGACGGTATAACCGACGAGCAATATTCTGCAGATGTTTATATGCTGGATGGCGTTAAAAATATGGAGCTTGCCGACTCGGTTTCCTTATCGGGAATGAAAAAACGCCTTGTGCTGAATGTCAGTGAATACGGCGCGGTGCTCATCAAGCTTCATTAAATAGTGATTGGTTTGATAGCTTTCGGGTTGTTTGCTAACCGCTGAAAATACTCAAAAATAAACGTCTGTAAGGTAAAAGACCTTGTAGACGTTGTTTTTTGCACAATTTAGCAACAAATGATTTGAAAACAAACCGAATGTTAAAAGCATATGCTAAATTCAAGCCGCCAAGATGATTGGCGGCTTGAAAACTTATAGAAGGCGTAGATGTTAATCTACATCGTATTTTACGGTTTCGGGAGGGCTTACAAGAAGCGAGGGGTTTTCTATGTACTTCTTCCAGCACTTGAATGCGGCGGCGTACTGGAATCCGTCACAAATTCTCTCGTCGGTAACTATCTTCATATCAATTACCTTTTTAGTTACCATATTGCCCTTGCGGTCGAATGTAAACTCGCGGCGCTTGGTGCCGTAAGACACGAATACGGGGAGATTACCGAAATTGTAGATGTGGTGATAGATGGGCTTGATTCCGAGAGATCCCATGCTGGTAATTATCATCGAACCGTGGAACGGGCTGATCTTAAGCAGGGACATAGGAAGAAGTCCGTAGTAGTCCATAACGTTCAACGCCCAAACCGCAAGACGGAGAATGGGGCGGGGAAGCTTTGAGAGGGTGCCGAGAACACTTTCAAAACCTGCATTGCCGTTTTCCTCTTCTTTAGCCTCTGCAACCACTTTGTTGAATTTTTCATATACGTCAAAAATGGTGTCATCGGGCTCAAACCACACCTTGATGCAGGTGTCGGGAGATTCGAGCGTCATTTCCTTTTTAACGGTCATGGTGACCTGAATATCGTTTCTGGCATACACGCGCTGACCGTTAATGAAACGGTTAAGTGCAGGATGTTGAGAAATGGTTCTTATGTATGCAGCGATGATAACGTGGAGCATTGAAAAGTTTTCGTTGCCCGCTATGAGCTGCTCACTTACGAATTTTTCTGCCTCAGTGATGTCGAGAGTTTCTGCAAATGTGTTGCAGGCGTCGTTGCGCTGGGGCATTATAAAGGGCATGATCTTATTCATGCCGTGAATGGTGCGGAGTCTATAACCGTCCTTGCGATCTCCGAGACGGCGGCGTCTCTGGGGTCTTTCGCTCTTTTTTTGAGCAGTGCCTTCGCTCTGCTGCGCTGCTGCTTCCTCAAGCATTTCTTGATTGTTGTTAACTTCTGTCATAAATCCTCCTTGAAATGGTTAATTGGGGGCATTAACAATAACTGTACTTAATCATTATAACCCGAATATTTTGTGATGTCAAGAGAATTTTTTGAAACATTCATGCTGTGTGTTAATAAAATATTCACGCTTTAAACTGAAATATTTTAAAGTTATTATTGATTTTTGCGCAAAGTAATGTTATACTGAATTAAGATTTATTAATTGAAAGGGATTTTTTGATGAAAAAAGTCAATATATACACAGACGGTGCCTGTCGCGGAAATCCCGGTCATGGCGGCTGGGGAGCGGTGCTTGTTTACGGTTCTACGGAAAAGGAATTGAGCGGTGGCGAGCCGCTTACCACCAATAACAGGATGGAGCTGTCGGCAGTCATTGCGGCGCTTTCCGCATTAAAGGAGCCGTGCGAGGTCACGTTGACCACCGACTCCCAGTACGTTGTCAATGCTATAGAAAAGGGTTGGCTTGATAATTGGCAAAAGAATAATTGGCGCAAAAGCGACCGGGGCGAGGTGCTTAACGTTGATCTGTGGCGCGAGCTTTTGTCCCTTTTAGATAATCACAAGGTTAGTTTTGTGTGGGTCAAGGGGCATAACGGTCATCCCTATAACGAAAGATGCGACAAGCTGGCTACTGCATTTGCAGACAGCTTTGACTAATTCAATTTTTTGGTTATTAAAGGTGTAACGCTTGGAAAAAACATATTGGTGGAAATTTGTGAATGGTATTTCATGTGCCTTTAAGTAAATTTCGATATATATAAAATATTGTTGGAAATTTCTATTGACAAAGAGCTTTTGTTGTGATATAATGTAATAGTGTAGTTATAATTATCGGACTGTCATGGCACATTTAAAGATATTTTGTCGATTGATATGTCCTGTTTAACACGGCTTGGAGTTATATAATAATGAATGAAAACAAAACAAAGTACGAAGTTGACGTCAAGCAGATAATAGATATGTTGCTTAAGCGTTGGTGGATCATTGTGATCGCAGTTGTTCTTTCTGTGGCGGGTGCTTTTGCTTATACCCATTTTATGGTTACGCCTACATATTCGTCCAGCGCTACCATGCTTATAAACAGTGGAAGCAACATGACCTCTTACCAGCAGATACTCGCAGGTCAATATCAGCTTGAAGACTATCCCTTTATCTTGAAATCTCACGATACTCTTCAAAAGGCAGCCAATATACTCAATGCCGATGAAACGGTAAATTATCGCGATAATTATACCGCATCTATCCTTTATGGAATGGTAAGTTGTCAGGCTGTGGAGGATTCGAGAATCTTTAAAATTACAGTCACCTGTACCAATCCTGACGAGGCTCAAAAGGTTGCTAACGTTATCAAGGATGTGTTTGAAGATGAAACGGAACGTATTATTTCAGGTACTGTTGTGCAGTCGGTAGAGTCGCCAAGACTTCCTGCTACTGCTTCTGCGTCCGGACTTAAGAAAAACGTAGTTGTGGGCGCTGCTGTGGGAGGAGTTATCGGTGTTGTTATCGTCGTGCTTCTTGGACTTGGCTCGGATGTGCTCGATTCCGAAGAGTGGTTACTCAAAAACTTCAAGGAAGAGGCGCCTCTTCTGGCAACTATTCCCGATGCTTCTTATTCGGGCGGAAGAAATTACTATCGCTACAAATACAAGAGATACTATAGGTATTCGTCTGATACACGTGACGAGAAGGAATCTAAATAATATTATTCCTTCAAAGGCTTAATTTCAGTAGATGTATCTTGCTTTCACAAGTGAATAACGGAGAATTACAATAATGTTTGAAAAAAAGAAAAAGAAAGGCGTCGACAAAAAAAACGGTCAGAAGATAGGCAGAGAATTGGATTTTGCATCCTTTGAAGCCTACAATCTTTTGAGAACCAATTTGTCATTTTCGTTGCCGGATAATAATGCCGGCAAGGTTATTGGTATAACCAGTCCTTGCCCTCAAGAGGGAAAGAGTACAACGTCTCTCAACCTCTCATATTCATTGGCAGAAGCGGGATATAAGGTCTTGCTTGTCGATGCCGATATGCGCCGCCCCTCTATATCCAAAACTCTTGATCTTCCCAGATCTCCCGGATTGTCTAATATGTTAACGGAAGAGCCGGATGGTGCTATCAGAAGAGGAGTTTTGGCAGAAAATCTTTCGGTTTTGCTTTCGGGCGATATTCCTCCCAATCCTTCGGAGCTTATCGGTTCGAAAAAAATGCAGAAGCTCATAGAAGACTTCCGTAGCGAATACAATTATATTATCATTGACCTTCCCCCTGTTATTTCCGTGTCCGACCCCCTTGCAATGTCTAAAAACATTGATGGAATGGTTGTTGTTGTTCGTCACGGTCATACAAGGAGAAGTGACGTAATTGAAACAATGCGTCAGATCAAGCTTGTAAATGTCAACGTGCTTGGTTTTGTTTACAACGGTTTTGTTAGAAATAAACTTACCTATTATGTGCACCCTTGATCGTCAAAGCGTGGCGATGCAAAAAAACAATATATTATTTGTAAAGATCTAAGATCGGTCGAGAAAGGAAATATTATGAAAAAGTTAGTTGTTTGTCTGTTAGCTATAACAATGGTGTTCTGTATGAGCTTTGCTGTTGTTTCCGTATCTGCAGCGGATTCTGATTTTGCACCCAGTATTGAAGCGAAGCCCGTTCCTGAAATCACTGTCAACGAAGGCGTTGGTGCGGTTATAAATAATTCTGATGATACAACAGAAAATGTTCTTGTAAACGATATGTTCTATGTATCCTACAACCAGGCTAAGGAGAAGATATCTGCAGGCGCAGAGGGCGAAGAGGCTGCTGCTTGCAACGCGCTCATCGCAGCTTATGATGCACTTAAGAATGATGGTGTAGAGAAGAGCATTGCAAACGTTGACAAGTTTGTAACCGAGAATCTTAAAATTGCTAACCCTGAATACTTTGTTTCTCACGTTTTCGAACTTAACCTTGGTGCTGCAAACTCCGATAAGCTTGCAGGTGATGCTTCTGTTACTGTAAAGTTCGATAACACAGACATCAATGCAAAAGAGGGCAAGCTTGTAGTTGCTCATATGGTTGATAATGAGTGGGTAATCGTTCCTAAGGAGAACGTTAAGGTTACTGCTGAAACCGTTGAGGTTACTTTCGACGATCTCTGTCCTGTTGCATTCCTTCACGTTGAAGAGGGCGAGGCTACTCCTGCTCCCGGTGGCGACACCGACGCAGAGGATAACGGCCTTTTGACTGCTACCATTATAATTCTCAGCATCACCGCTGTTATTATTCTCGGTATAGTTGCATTCTACGTTCTTGAGAAGAAGGGCATCATCGGAAATGCTGCTCAGAACAACTCCAACAAGAAATAATTCCAACATTTAGGAATAAAAATAATAAATAGTAAATAGTGATCGCGCGTAAGTGCGCGCATTTGCGGTGGCGATTGCCTAAGCGGTATCATAAACGGCGAGTACATCTTGCGTGTCGATCGAGCCGAAGATCCTTGTGGATCATTGGATTTGTAGATTGTTAATAACGGAGAATGTATGTTCAATAACGGAAAAAGATTAGTTTTATCTGTTGTGCTCGTCTTATGTCTTGCTTTGGTAATCGTCGCCGCTTTTTATATAAGCGACTTGGTGTACAGCAACGAGATGAACGGCGGCAACGTTGACGTGGAAAATGCTTGGAATGCAATATATGTTGATGGTGAGCTGTGCTATCCGAGATCAGGCGTGAAAAATTATCTTATTATGGGTATCGACAAGTACGGAGAGGCGGCAAACGACGGCTTGGGCCAGGCGGACTTTTTAATGGTGCTTTCCTTTAATAGCGATACCAAAACCTATACGATGGTGTCTATCAATAGAGATACTATGGCTATAGTTGATGAATATGACGATTTTGGCGGGCATCGAGTGGTATATAAGCAGATTGCTCTGTCTCACTCATATGCGGGTGGAGAGGGTGTTACCAACAATCAGAAATGCAAAAACACCGAAAAGGCAGTATCCAAGCTCTTTTTGGGAATGGAGTTTAACGGATATATGTCAATGACAATGGACGCGGTCTGCAAGCTGGTGGATTATGTTGGTGGTGTAGAAGTTGCGTTTGATAATGAAACTGTATTTCTTGATAGCGGCGAGCGGGCTCTCGAGTATGTCAGAGCAAGAAGCGAGCTGGAGGATGGCAGTAACATAACGAGAATGAAGCGACAAGAGGCGTTTTTACGGGCTTTTTTTGCCAAGATCAGCGCCGCACAATTAAGCGAGTCTGATTTGATAAAGATTTACGATGAAGTTCGTCCATATGTTTGCAACGATGCGGGAGACACCGGATATGAAGTGCTTTTCAATATGATCAACGAATATTCTGCGGGTGAGACTGTTTCGCTGAAGGGCGAGGCTATATGCGGAAGAGGCGGATATATCGAGTTCTACGTTGATGAAGAGCACGTCAAGGAGGTCATGCTGGATGTTTTTTACGAAAAAGCAAAAAAATAATGCCACAAGTGTTAGAGATTCCGGTATTTATACCGATTTTCACGCCCATGTTTTGCCGTGTGTAGACGATGGAAGCGGAAGTGTTGACGAGTCTCTCCGAATGCTTGCGGCGTCCAGGACTCAAGGTATCAAGCGCATAGTTGCCACACCACATTTTTATCCTCACATATATAATCCCGAGGAATTTCTTGAAAAGAGAAGTGCCGGAGTGGAAAAATTGGTTTCTGCAATGAAACAGAACAGCTCATACAAGGATGATTACCCCACGCTTTATTTGGGAGCCGAGGTTGCTTATTTTTCCGGTATTTCAAGATGTGATTGGATGAAGAAAATGTGTGTTTCGGATTCGCGAATTTTGCTTGTGGAAATGCCATTTGAAAGATGGAGCGAGACAATGCTGGATGAATTGTTTGAAATGAAAACCGCACTTGAGATTATTCCTGTCATTGCGCATTTAGATCGATATTTTCCTTATCAGTCAAGGGAAATTATAGATGAGATGTTCGCTCAGGAACTTTTAATACAGTGCAATGCCGAGAGCTTTTTGAACGGAAAAACCCGAAAAAAGGTTCTTAAAATGCTTAAAGAAGGACAAATAGATTTTATTGGGTCGGATTGTCACGGCGACACCGTAAGAGCACCTAATATTGGTGACGCATACAAGGTTATTTCACGCAAGCTTAATGCAGATGCAATAAATAAACTGAACGAGTTTGGTGACTTTGTGTTCTCTGAAATGTCGCCTGTGTGCTGACGCAGGTTGATTGCTATGATGAAAAAAATTATACTTGGAGTGCTGTGCATTCTGGTGCTGGTGTTTATTCTGGGGAACTCACTCTTGCCTCCCGACGTATCCGGTAAATTTAGCAGTGCGGTAGGAGAATTTTTAGCAAGCTTCCTTGGGGAAGGGGATGCGAACCAGACCGTTGGCGGTCTGTCGGTTCGCAAAATGGGTCATTTTGTTGAATTTTTTGCTTTTGGCGTTGTGATGATTTGGCTATCGAAGGTTTGGTTTAAAAAAACGTATTTTGTATACTCCTTTGTGGCATTTATAGGTCTCTTAATACCGGTTATCGACGAGACCTTACAGATATTCAGCGACAGAGGCTCGGCATTGACTGACGTTTGGATAGACGTATGCGGATATGTTGTGGGAGTTGCCCTGGCGTGCACTGTGATTTTTCTCTTGAAAAATCTAAAATACCGAGTCAAAAACAACAATAAAAAATGATAAAGGTCAAGGCTTTTTGTAGTGTTTTCCGATTGTGCTTTTTTTGCTTTCGGAATAAAAAAAAGTCTTGACTTTTTAATATATATGTGATATTATAATATTGTGATTTTGTATGATTTCTGCGACTGACGGAATAAGTGGCTTTAACCACGGTGGAACAGAGATCGATATTGCCGACCGTCTGGGCTCACTTCTTCCCTAGTGGGATAAGTGTGCCGTTTTTTATTATTCGGCGGAAATTTCATTAACCTAATATTTTTTGACTATAAATTGGAGGCTTAAAGCATGAAAAAAGTCGGTATTCTTATGGGAAGCGCAAGTGATATGCCTGTTGTTAAGAAGGCACTGGATACACTTGCGTCTTTTGATATTCCTTATGAGGTTCACGTTTATTCCGCGCACCGCACTCCCGTTGAGGCGGCAGAATTCACCAAAAATGCAAAGGCTAACGGCTTTGGCGTTATGATCGGGGCGGCAGGTATGGCGGCGCATCTGGCAGGTGCGGTTGCGGCTAATACCACGCTTCCTGTAATCGGTATTCCTTGCAAGTCCACAAATCTTGACGGACTTGACGCGCTACTCTCCACCGTTATGATGCCCTCGGGAATTCCCGTGGCAACCGTTGCTATCGACGGTGCGACCAACGCGGCTCTTCTTGCGGCGCAAATCCTTGCTATCTCTGATCCTGAGCTTGACGCGAAGATAGTGGCAAAGAGAGAGGCAGATGCTAAGGCTGTATTAGAAAAAGACGCGGCAATCGCGGCAGAGTATAACAAGTAATTTTTAATTTTCGTAAATTTCAGCAAAAGAGGTACATCCATGGGAGGATTTTTCGGAATCTCATCGAGAAAGGATTGCTTGGCGGACGTGTTCTTTGGAACCGACTACCATTCGCATCTTGGAACAAGGAGAGGCGGTCTTGCGGTCTATGACAGTGAGCTTGGACTTCAAAGAGAGATACATAACATTTCTAACTCGCCTTTCAGAACAAAATTTGAGCGAGTTTTTGAGGAGATGCAGGGAACGAGCGCTATCGGCGCTATCAGCGATAGCGACCCCCAGCCCCTTCTCATCCGTTCTAAACTTGGCACTTACGCTATTGCGACGATTGGAATTATAAACAACGTCGATTACATTTTGAAAGAGTACTTCTCACACACAACGGGTCATTTCAATGCTATGACCGGCGGCGTTGTAAACTCCACCGAGCTGGTGGCTGCGCTTATCAATCAGAAGGACAGCTTCGCAGAGGGAATCAAGTTCGCTAATGACGTGGTTGACGGTACGGTTTCGATCCTTGTTATGAAGGACGGCGGTAATCTTATCGCCGCAAGAGATAAACTTGGAAGACTGCCCATTCTTATCGGCAAGGACGAGGACGGCTATGCCGTTACCTTTGAGTCCTTTGCTTATCAGAAGCTTGGCTATGAGGACGAGCGCGAGCTTGGCCCCGGAGAGGTTGTCGAGATAAGCCCCGACGGAATCGTTCAGCTTTTGGCTCCCGGCAAAAAGATGAAGATATGCGCTTTCCTCTGGTCCTATTACGGTTATCCCACGGCGACCTACGAGGGAGTTAACGTTGAGGTGATGCGTTACCGCAACGGACAGATAATGGCGAGAGCGGATAAAGAAGCCGGTCTTTGCGAGGGTATCGACTATGTAAGCGGTGTGCCCGATTCGGGAACACCTCACGCTATCGGTTATTCTAATGCAAGTCAGCTCCCCTTTACACGTCCCTTTATCAAGTACACGCCTACATGGCCCCGTAGCTTCACTCCTGCAAAGCAGACCGACCGAAACAAGGTTGCAAAGATGAAGCAGGTCCCCGTACACGATCTTATTCAGGGCAAAAACCTGCTCTTCGTAGATGACTCTATCGTAAGAGGAACACAGCTTCGTGAGACGGTTGAGTTCTTGTATGAAAATGGCGCTAAGTCGGTGCACATGCGCTCGGCTTGCCCTCCCATTATGTACGGTTGTAAGTATTTGAATTTCTCGCGCTCCAACAGTCCCATGGAGCTTATCGCCAGAAGAGTTATTCACGAGCTTGAAGGCGACGAGGGAGTTAAGTATATTGCTGAATACAGCGACGGTACTACCGAGAGGGGCAGAAAGCTTCGTCAAGTGATTTGCGAAAGATTTAAGTTTGCATCGCTTGAGTTCCAGTCGGTTGAGGGTATTATCGATGCGATCGGACTTCCTGCCGATTGCATCTGTACCTACTGCTGGACAGGAAAAGAAGACTAATAACAAAGAAATTAATTTAAGTGAGGAAAATAAATTATGCATAACAATTCTAAGAGTGAAAGCTACGCAGCAGCGGGCGTTGATATTACCGCGGGCTATAAGGCAGTTGAGCTTATGAAAAAGCACATTGCAAGAACCAAGAACGAGGGTTGCCTTGATGACGTAGGCGGATTTGGCGGTTGCTTCGGTCTCCCTGTTGCGGGAATGGAAGAGCCCGTTCTCGTTTCGGGTACTGACGGTTGCGGTACTAAGGTTAAGATGGCTATCCTTATGGACAAGCACGATACTATCGGTATCGACGCAGTTGCTATGTGTGTAAACGATATTATCTGCTGTGGCGCAAAGCCCCTCTTCTTCCTTGACTACATCGCTTGTGGAAAGAATATTCCCGAGAAAATTGCGGCTATCGTCGGCGGCGTTGCAGAGGGTTGCGTTCAGTCGGGCGCGGCACTTATCGGCGGCGAGACCGCAGAGCATCCCGGCATGGTGCCCGTAGAGGACTACGATCTCGCAGGCTTTGCAGTTGGTATCGTTGACAAGAAGAAGATTCTTGACAACACTCGTATGGCTGAGGGTGACGTTGTTATCGCGCTCGCATCCACCGGTGTTCATTCTAACGGATTTTCTCTTTGCCGTAAGGTTTTTGAGATAGACAAGAACCCCGATTCTCTCTACGTTCCCTGCGAAAGATTGGGCGGCAAGAGCATCGCTGAAACTCTTCTTACTCCTACCAAGATCTACGTTAAGAGCATTCTTGCATTGCTTGAAAAAGTTGATGTTAAGGGTATTTCTCATATCACCGGCGGTGGCTTCTACGAGAACATTCCGAGATCTATCCCGAGGGGACTTACCGCAAAGATCAACAAGAGCGACGTAAAGGTTCTTCCTATATTCGATCTTATCGCGGAGAGAGGAAACGTTCCCGAGAGAGATATGTATAATACCTATAACATGGGCGTTGGTATGAGCGTTGTCGTTCCTGCGGCTGAGGTTGACAAGGCGCTTGAAATTCTTCGTGCAAATGGCGAAACAGCATATGTTATTGGTGAAATCATCAAGGGCGACGAAGGCGTGATTCTTGAATAAATCGTTCGTTAATAAGCGGCGCGATGCTTTGTTGTTCCTCGAAAGCAGCTCGACGTAGGTAGAACTACGCCTTCGCTTTGCTTTCTGCGGTACGCCTTGCCTCGCTTGCTTCTTAAGCGAACTCGGTAATTATAAAATTATGAATTTCATTTGAAAAGGTGAAAATATGACAAAAATTGCAGTTTTGGTATCGGGTGGCGGAACTAATCTTCAGGCGCTTATCGACGCCGAGAAGAGAGGGGAGCTTGGCGAAGGTAAAATAAGCCTCGTTATCGCATCCAAGCCCGGTGTTTACGCTCTTGAAAGAGCGGCAAATGCAGGCATTGAGGGCAGAGTTCTCGCTCGCAAGGATTATGATAGCATTGCGGCGTACTCCAAGGCTCTGGCTGATACTATGGTGGCAGAGGGAATTGATCTTGTAGTTCTTGCAGGCTTCCTTACCATTATCGACGAGCAGGTCTATGAGGCGTTCCCCAACAGGATCTTGAACGTTCATCCCGCTCTAATTCCATCTTTCTGCGGCAAGGGATTTTACGGTCTTTACGTCCACGAGGCGGCGCTCCGCAAGGGTGTTAAGGTTTCGGGCGCGACGGTACATATCGTGACCCCCGAATGCGATGCAGGCCCTATCGTGCTTCAAAAGGCGGTAGAGGTTAAGGAGGGAGATACCCCCGAAATACTCCAGAGACGAATCATGGAGGAGGCCGAGTGGAAGATTCTTCCCGAGGCGGTAAGACTCTTCTGCGACGGCAAGATCGTTGTTGAAGATAATAAGGTTCACATTAAAGATTGATTTGAAAATATAAATTGATGTTTGTCTGGGAGATGAACTTTGCGAAAGCCTCCCTCCGGGAGGGAGGGGGACCGCGAAGCGGTGGAAGGAGCCTGCGGGACAAAAAGCTTATATTTGCTTCATTATCCCCGCGCTCTCCCTCAGTCGGCTACGCCGCCAGCTCCCTCCCGGAGGGAGCCTTGCCGCGTAAATCTTCATCGCCAAACACACCGATAAATCAAAATTTGAATTAAAATTCAGGAGAAAATATATGAAAATTTCTACTATCAAGGACGAGCTTAATTCTCTTGCTTACCACGGCAGAGGAATCATTATCGGCAAAAGCGCCGACGGCAAAAAGGCAGTAACCGCTTACTTCATTATGGGTCGTAGCGTTAACAGCCGCAATAGAGTTTTCGTTGCTGAAGGCGAAAACATGAGAACAAAGGCATTCGATGAATCTAAGATGGTAGACCCCCATCTTATCATCTACTATCCCGTAAGAGTGCTTGGAAACAAGACCATAGTTACCAACGGTGATCAGACCGACACGATTTACGATCTTATGGACAAGCAGATGACCTTTGAGCAGGCGCTCCGCACTCGTGAGTTTGAGGACGATGCTCCCAATTTCACTCCCAGAATTTCGGGTATCATTCACCGCGAAAACGGTCAGATGAACTATGCTATGTCTATTCTCAAGAGCGCCGAGGGAGATGACAGCTCTTGCGAGAGATTTACTTACGCTTACTCCAATCCTCTTTGCGGTAAGGCGAAATTCATTCACACCTACAACTGCGACGGCAACCCCCTGCCTTCTTTTGAGGGCGAACCCAAGACCTTGGAGCTTCCCGACGCCTCTATCGACGCGTTGACCGATCTTATATGGACAAACCTCAACGAGGATAACAAGGTTTCCTTGTTCGTCCGCTACATCGACATCGAAAGCGGTGAGACCGAGACAAGAATTGTGAATAAGAACAAATAATTCTTGCGTAGAGAAATAAACAAACCCACACAAATCATCCCAAATATTTAAAAGTTTTTGAAAGAGATGGGGTGTGGGGAAGAGAGAACTTTTTCCTAAAAAGTTCTCTCTTCCCCACATCACTAAGAGGTAAAAAATGAAAGAATTTGAACTTAAATACGGTTGTAACCCTAACCAAAAACCTGCTAAAATTTATATGCACGATGGCGGCGAGCTTCCCATTGAAATTCTTAACGGCAGACCCGGATACATCAATTTCCTTGACGCGTTCAACTCTTGGCAGCTTGTTAAGGAGCTTAAAGAGGCTCTTGGCCTTCCCGCAGTTACCTCCTTCAAGCACGTAAGCCCCACAAGTGCGGCAGTTGGTATTCCGCTTTCCGAAAAGCTGAAGAAGGCATGCTTTGTTGACGATATCGAGGGTCTTGACGAGTCTCCCTTGGCTTGCGCGTATGCAAGAGCAAGAGGAACGGATAGAATGTGCTCTTTTGGTGACTGGGTAGCGCTCAGCGACGTTTGTGACGTTACCACCGCAAGGATGATCGCTCGCGAGGTTTCCGACGGTATCATCGCTCCCGGATATGAGCCCGAGGCTCTTGAAATTCTCAAGGTCAAGAGAAAGGGAAGCTACAATATCGTGGCGATCGACCCCGATTTCGTTCCTGCAGAGATCGAGACCAAGCAGGTTTACGGCATCACCTTCGAACAGGGAAGAAACAACTTTAAGATCGACCGCGAGCTTCTCACCAATATCGTTACCGCTAATAAGGAAATGCCCGAGAGCGCTATCCGCGACCTCATCATTTCGCTTATTACCCTTAAATATACCCAGTCCAATTCGGTTTGCTTCGCTGTGGACGGTCAGGCGATCGGTGTAGGTGCCGGTCAGCAGTCCAGAGTTCACTGCACCCGTCTCGCAGGCGGCAAGGCAGACACCTGGTTCCTCCGTCAGAGCGACAAGGTGCTTAATCTCCCCTTCAAGTCCACTCTCGGTCGTCCCGACAGAGATAACGTTATCGACGGTTACATCAACCAGAACGAAGAGGACGTTTGCGCTGACGGAAACTGGCAGAAGTATTTTACGGAGCAGCCTTCTCCCTTTACCAAGGAGGAGCAGAGAGCATATCTTGATACTATCGACGGCGTTGCCCTCGGTTCGGACGCATTCTTCCCCTTCAGCGACAACATTGAGAGAGCGAAGAAGAGCGGCGTTAAGTACATTGCAGAGCCCGGCGGTTCTATCCGAGATGATGTAGTTATTGAGTGCTGTGATAAATATAATATGAGCATGGCGTTTACCGGCATGAGATTGTTCCATCATTGATCAACCTCGCGTTGCTCTCCGCTTAAGTGAGGTAAGACTTGAGCTTTTGATTAGCAATAAAGGTGGAATAGTGCTTCACCTATAAATAAAATTAATTTTTTGGAAAGTTTCTTTGCTTCTTTCTTTTCAAAGAAAGAAGAGAAAAAAGAAATGGAGAACAAAATGAAAATAATGGTAGTAGGCGGTGGCGGAAGAGAACACGCCATCATAAAGAAGATAAAAGAAAATAAGAGCGTTGAAGAGATCTTTGCGCTCCCCGGAAACGGCGGTATGGCGCAGGATGCCACCCTTGTTGACATCGGCGCGAAGGATATCGAGAAGATCGTAGCTTTTGCGGTCGAGAACGGCATTGATTACGCCGTTGTCGCTCCCGACGACCCGCTGGTGCTTGGTTGTGTAGATGCTTTGGAGGCAAAGGGAATTCCTTGCTTTGGCCCTCGCGCTGATGCGGCTATAATCGAGGGTAGTAAGGTCTTTTCCAAGAACCTCATGAAGAAATACAACATCCCCACCGCGGCATACGAGGTCTTTGACGATATGGATGCGGCTCTCAGATATTTGGAGAGCGCTCCCATTCCTACGGTTATAAAGGCGGACGGCTTGGCACTTGGTAAGGGTGTTATAATCGCCCAGACTCTTGACGAGGCGAAGGCTGCGGTTGTTTCTATGATGCAGGACAAGCAGTTTGGCGCAAGTGGCGATCACATCGTTATCGAGGAATTTTTGACAGGCCCCGAGGTATCGGTGCTTGCATTTACCGACGGTAATGTAGTTAAGCCCATGATCTCCTCTATGGACCACAAGAGAGCGGGTGACAACGATACCGGACTTAATACGGGTGGAATGGGAACGGTTGCTCCTAATCCCTACTACACCGTCCAGATTGCAGATGAGTGTATGGAAACCATTTTCAAGCCTACTATTGCGGCTATGAATGCAGAGGGTAGAACCTTTAAGGGATGCCTTTACTTTGGACTTATGCTTACTCCTAACGGCCCCAAGGTAATTGAATACAACTGTCGTTTCGGTGATCCCGAGACTCAGGTAGTCCTTCCTCTCCTTGAAAGCGACCTGCTTACCGTTATGCAGGCGACTACAAACGGCACACTGGCAGAAACCGAGGTTAAATTCAGTGACAAGAACGCTTGCTGTGTAATTATGGCGTCGGCAGGCTATCCTCTGGCCTACGAAAAGGGATTCCCGATGACTATCCCTGCTGAAATTGCTCCCGACGTTTACGTTGCCGGTGCTAAGCTTTCGGGCGATAAGCTTCTTACAAACGGCGGACGTGTGCTTGGTGTTACCAGTGTGGCTGACACTCTTGAAAATGCAATTAAAGCATCCTACGCAAAGGTTGAAAATATAGATTTTGAAAATGCATATTACCGCCACGACATCGGAGCAAGAGCTCTTGCGGCGTATAAGGAGTAAATAATGGTTTACAGAATATTTGTTGAAAAGAAAAAGGAGCTTGCCCACGAGGCGGCAGGCCTTTATTCCGAGCTTAAAAATCTTCTTGGAATAAAGAATCTTGAGTCTGTTCGCGTGCTTAATCGCTACGATGCAGACGATATAAGCGCAGAGGTTTTCGAGGCGGCTAAGTCTACCGTTTTCTCCGAGCCTCAGCTCGATATTATCTCCGATGAGCTGAATACAGACGGCTACGTTTTCGCAGTTGAGTTTCTCCCCGGTCAGTTCGACCAGAGAGCGGACAGTGCGGCGCAGTGCATCCAGATCATGTCCTGCGGCAACCGTCCTACCCTTAGAAGCGCAAAGGTTTACGTTCTCGGCGGCGATTTGACCGAGAAAGATATTGCAGACATTAAAAAGTACGTAATCAACCCCGTTGAGGCGCGTGAGGCATCTCTTGATAAGCCCGAGACCCTTGCGGTTCAGTATGACATACCCACCTCCGTTGCGACGGTTGACGGATTTATCACCATGAGTGACGAGGAGCTCTCCAAAATGGTTAAGGAGCTTGGTCTTGCCATGGATATTGACGACATCAAGTTCTGCCGCGAGTATTTTGCAAGCGAAAAGAGAGATCCTACCATCACCGAGATCAGAATGATCGATACATACTGGTCGGATCACTGCCGTCACACCACTTTCTTGACTACTATTGACAGCGTTAAGTTCGAGGACGAGCTTCTCGAAAAAACATATAAGGAATACCTTGCTACAAGAGAAAAGCTTGGTCGCACCAAGCCCCAGAATCTTATGGACATCGGTACTCTTGCAGGCAAGTATCTCAAGAAGACCGGTCAGCTCAAAAAGCTTGACGAGAGCGAGGAGATCAACGCTTGTACCGTTAAAATGACCGTTACAGTTGACGGCGTTGACGAGGAATGGTTGCTTCTCTTCAAAAACGAGACTCACAACCATCCCACCGAGATAGAGCCCTTCGGTGGCGCGGCTACCTGTATCGGCGGTGCTATCCGTGACCCTCTTTCGGGACGAAGCTACGTTTACGCAGCTATGCGTGTGACCGGTGCGGCAGACCCCACCGTTCCCGTTTCCGAGACTATACCCGGTAAGCTTCCCCAGAGAAAGATAGTTCAGACTGCGGCGGCAGGTTATTCCTCCTACGGTAACCAGATAGGTCTTGCAACCGGTATGGTAGACGAGCTTTACCACCCCGGATACGCGGCAAAGAGAATGGAGATAGGTGCGGTTATCGCGGCAGCACCCGCGACAAATGTTCGCCGTGAGTGTCCTCTCGACGGTGACGTAGTAGTCCTTCTCGGCGGTAGAACCGGACGCGACGGCGTTGGCGGTGCAACAGGCTCGTCCAAGGCGCACGACTCTCACTCTGTTGAGACCTGCGGCGCAGAGGTGCAGAAGGGTAACGCTCCCGAGGAAAGAAAGCTTCAGCGTCTCTTCCGTAACGCCGAGGCTTGTAGAATGATAAAGAGATGTAACGACTTTGGTGCAGGCGGCGTGTCGGTTGCTATTGGTGAGCTTGCAGACGGACTTGATATCGACCTTAATAAAGTACCCAAGAAGTACGAGGGCCTTGACGGCACCGAGCTTGCAATCTCCGAAAGCCAGGAGAGAATGGCAGTCGTTATTGAAAAAGAAAATATCGAAAGGTTCATGGCTCTTGCCGAGAGCGAGAACCTTGAATCTACGGTGGTAGCCCGCGTTACCGAGGAGCCCAGACTCCGCGTTCACTGGAACGGCAAGACCATCATTGATATATCCCGTGAGTTCCTCAACTCCAACGGTGCAGAGAAGCACATTGACGTTGCTCCCGCGGCGGCTGTTTGCAACTACGAGAAGGAAGCAGTTACCGATTTTGCAGAGGGCTATAAGGCACTCGCAGGCGACCTCAACGTCTGCTCCAAGCGCGGACTTAGTGAGAGATTTGACTCCACCATTGGCGCAGGCACAGTTCTTATGCCCTTCGGCGGTAAGCACCAGAAGACTCCTATTCAGGCTATGGTACACAAGGTGTCTGTTGAGCAGAAGCACACCGACACATGCTCCTATATGTCTTGGGGCTACAACCCTTATATAGCCGAAAAGTCCCCCTACCACTCTGCATACTTGGCAGTAGTTGAGAGTGCCTCCAAGCTTATCGCAACCGGTGCTTCTTATGAGGACGTTTACCTCACCTTCCAGGAATACTTTGAAAAGCCCATGAAAGACGGCGCAAGATGGGGCAAGCCCTTTGCGGCACTCCTTGGCGCATTCCGCGCTCAGGTCGAGCTTGGAATCGCGGCTATCGGCGGTAAGGACTCTATGAGCGGAAGCTTTGAAAAGCTTGACGTTCCTCCTACTCTCGTTTCCTTTGCAGTTACTACCGGTAACGTAAACGAGGTTATTACCAACGACGCAAAGGCGGCAGGACACAAGGTCGTTCTTCTCGCTCCCGAGTACGGCGAGGATAACCTTCCTAAGGCGAATTCTCTCATCGCGCTCTTTAATAAGGTTACTGCTCTTATGAGAGAGGGTAAGGTTTATTCTGCATATACCCCCACGTTTGGCGGTGTTGCAGAGGCTATTTACAAGATGTGTATCGGTAACGGCTTCGGATTTGCTTATGATAAGTCTATGAGCCTTGACGATATATTTGGATACAATTACGGCGCATTCGTGCTTGAGGTTGCTGATGACGTTGACGGAAAAATAGTTGGTACTATAACCGACGATGGCAAGTTCACCTACGGTGAGGCTTCCGTTTGCGCTTGCACACTTGACAAGCTTTATGAGGGCAAACTTGAGAGCGTATTCCCCACCCTTGAAAAGGACGAAAACAAAACTTACGAAAACTTCTCCTTCGTGGCAGAGTCGCGCGTCGCTCCTGCTATCAAGGTTGCTCGTCCCAAGGTTCTGATTCCCGTATTCCCAGGCACAAACTGTGAGTTCGATACCGCAAAGGTTATGAGAGACGCAGGCGCTGAGGCAAAGATCTTCGTTATCAACAATATGACTCAGGACGGAATCCAGAGAAGCGTTGAAAACTTCGCTAAGGAACTTTCTGACAGCCAGATGGTATTCGTTCCCGGTGAATTCTCCGGCGGTGACGAGCCCGACGGTTCGGGTAAGTTCATTATGGCGTTCTTCCGAAATCAGCAGATCAAGGACGGCGTTCACGATCTCTTGAACAACCGCGACGGTCTTATGTGCGGTATCTGTAACGGATTCCAGGCTCTTATCAAGATCGGTCTTGTTCCTTACGGAAAGATCATCGATACCGATGAAAATTGCCCCACTCTTTCCTTTAACACTATCGGTCGCCACCAGTCAAAGCTTGTAAGAACCAGAATTGCATCTAACAAGTCGCCTTGGTTGGCTAACACCGAGGTTGGTGACGTTTACACCGTGGCTATTTCTCACGGTGAGGGTCGCTTTATCGCGTCCGATGAGCTTGTAAGAGAGCTTGTTGCTAACGGTCAGGTTGCAACCCAGTACGTTGACCTCGACGGCAATGCTACCAGTGACATTCGTTACAATCCCAACGATTCCACCTTCGCAATCGAGGGTATCACCTCTCCCGACGGTCGAGTATTCGGTAAGATGGGTCACTCCGAGCGTATCGGCAACGGACTTTACAAGAATGTCCTCGGCGAGTTCGATATGAAGATGTTTGAATCCGCTGTTAAGTATTTCAAATGATTTTGCGGCTATAAATTAATAAATAATTCTAAACCGTAGGGGACGGCGCCCTCGACGTCCCGTAGCGTATAATTAGAAATCGCTTTATGGTGGGGCGTCGAGGCGCCGCCCCCTACGAGAAATCAACACCCTTTATGGGAGATGAAAATAATTTAGGAGATAAGAAAATGGCTTATTTATCCGACATTGAAATTGCACAATCTACACCTATGAAACACATCCGCGACATTGCAAATGTTGCGGGTGTGGATGAAAAATATCTTGAGCAGTACGGTAACTTCAAGGCGAAAGTTGACTACGCGCTTTTGAACGAAAGCGACCGCAAAGACGGCAAGCTTATCCTCGTAACTGCTATTACCCCTACCCCTGCGGGCGAGGGTAAGACTACGACAACTATTGGTCTTGCAGACGGTCTTCGTAAGATTGGAAAAAACGTAGTTGTTGCTCTCCGCGAGCCTTCTCTTGGCCCTGTTTTTGGTGTTAAGGGCGGTGCGGCAGGCGGCGGATACGCCCAGGTAGTTCCTATGGAGGACATCAACCTCCACTTTACGGGCGACTTCCACGCAATCGGCGCGGCTAACAACCTGCTCGCGGCTATGCTTGATAACCACATTTATCAGGGTAACGCTCTGAATATCGACCCTCGTCGAATCACTTGGAAGCGTTGCGTTGATATGAATGACCGCCAGCTCCGCTTCGTTACCGACGGTCTCGGCGGCAGAGTTAACGGTGTTCCGAGAGAGGACGGCTACGATATTACCGTTGCATCGGAAATTATGGCGGTATTCTGTCTTGCATCCTCTATTTCTGACCTCAAAGAGAGACTTTCTCGCATCGTGGTAGCATACACCTACGATGAAAAGCCTGTAACCGCAGGAGACCTCAAGGCAGTTGGTGCTATGGCGGCACTCCTTAAGGATGCGCTTAAGCCCAATCTTGTTCAGACTCTTGAAGGTACTCCCGCATTTGTTCACGGCGGTCCTTTTGCAAATATTGCGCACGGCTGTAACTCTGTTATTGCTACCAAGATGGCGATGAAGCTGGGTGACTATGCCGTTACCGAGGCAGGCTTTGGTGCAGACCTTGGTGCTGAGAAGTTCCTCGACATCAAGTGCCGTATGGCAGGTCTTACACCTTCGGCAGTTGTTGTGGTCGCTACCGTCAGAGCACTCAAAATGCACGGCGGCACTCCCAAGACCGAGCTGGGTGCTGAGAATCTTGAGACTCTTGAAAAGGGAATTCCCAACCTTCTCCGTCACGTTTCTAATATCAAGAACGTGTATAAGCTTCCTTGCGTGGTTGCGGTCAACCGTTTCCCCACCGATACCGACGCTGAAATTCAGCTTGTTATCGACAAGTGTAAGGCTCTCGGCGTAAACGTTGTGCTTTCCACCGTTTGGGCAGAGGGCGGCAACGGCGGCGTGGCACTTGCAGAGGAGATCGTAAAGCTTTGCGAAGAACCTAACGATTTTACCTTCAGCTATGACACCGATATGACTATCCCCGAGAAGATCGAGGCAATAGTTAAGAAGGTCTACGGCGGCGACGGAATTATCATCGCTCCTGCGGCGCAGAAGCAGATCGCTACTCTCGTGGCGTTGGGCTACGATAAGATGCCCGTTTGTATGGCAAAGACCCAGTACAGCTTCTCCGACGATCCCACCAAGCTGGGCGCACCCGAGGGCTTTAAGGTTACTGTTCGTAACGTAAAGGTCAGCGCAGGTGCAGGCTTTATTGTTGCGCTCACCGGCGATATTATGACTATGCCCGGTCTTCCCAAAGTCCCCGCGGCAGAGCGAATCGACGTTGACGATAACGGACGCATAAGCGGATTGTTCTAATGATATGTTTGCGGGGGAAGGAAAACTTCTTGAAAGAAGTTTTCCTTCCCCCGCACCCCCATCCTTTCAAGAACCTTTCTCAAAAAATGGGTTGGTTTAAGCATAAAGTGATTTTTTCTTATTAAAATGGAGTTTGGGTCGGCTGAAAAGCCGATTTTTTATTGTCTTTGTGCCAAAACAACAAATTACTCGGATTTTTGCAAAAACACAACTGTTAATTGTGACATTTTTGATAAAAAACGCTTTTTGTGCTTGACATTTTCTTCAATTTATGATATAATAACACGAATATGAATATAGTTATTTTTAATTTGTAAATTTTTTGAAATGGAGAATGAAAATGGCAGAAATAAAGGCAAAAATGAAGGCTAAAGCGACTGAAATGATGTCGTTGGCTAACTATTTCCTTTTTGCAGATGGCTTTTCTTCTTTCAATTCTTCCGAATATACTGTTTTTCCCGGTTTTTGCGATGTGCACGTGCATTTTCGTGAGCCGGGTTTTTCTTATAAAGAAACGATTGCTACGGGTTCTCGGGCTTCGGCGCGTGGAGGATACACCGACGTTTGCACGATGCCTAACCTGAACCCCGTGCCCGACAGTATCGAGAATTTAAAGAAGCAGCTGGATATTATCGAAAAAGATGCAGTCATCGGCGTTCACCCCTACGGTGCAATTACGGTTGCCGAGGCGGGACGAGAGATAGCAGACCTTGAAGGCATGGCGAAGGACGTTATCGCTTTTTCAGACGACGGCAAGGGCGTGCAGGACGACGGAATGATGCGCTCTGCTATGCAGAGAGCAAAGGCATTGGACAAAATGATCGTGGCTCACTGCGAGGTCAACGACCTGCTTCGCGGCGGCTACATACACGATGGCAAATATGCAAAGGCTCACGGACACAGAGGCATCTGCTCCGAGAGCGAGTGGAGGCAGATAGAGCGAGACCTCAAACTGGTAGAAGAGATAGGTTGCGCTTATCACGTTTGTCACATTTCCACCAAGGAGAGCGTTGAGCTGATCCGCGAGGCGAAGAAGAGCGGAGTCAACGTCACCTGCGAGACAGGCCCTCATTACTTGGTGCTTACCGATAATGATTTGCAAGAACATGGAAGATTTAAGATGAATCCTCCTCTTCGAAGCGAGAGCGATAAAAATGCTCTCATCGAGGGAATCGTAGACGGCACTATCGACATGATAGCAACCGACCACGCGCCTCACTCGGCAGAGGAAAAGGGAAAAGGACTTGAAAAGAGTGCCTTTGGCATTACGGGCATCGAGACCTGCTTACCTTTAATGAACACATATATGGTAAAAACGGGTATTATTACCCTTGATAAGCTCGTAGACCTTATGGTTTACAATCCCAGAGAGAGATTCGGTCTGCCTACCCGAGACGGCTTCTCAATCTGGAAGCTTGACGAGGAATTTACCGTTGACCCTGCGGAGTTTATCTCTATGGGCAAAGCAACTCCCTTTGAAGGAGTAAAGCTCTTTGGAAAGTGCTACGGCACCGTTTATCGGGGAAAAGTGGTTTATTCAATATAAAATATTATTTGTAGGGGGCGACGTCCTCGGCGCCCCGTTATAAAAAAGAAAAATATATATCCTTTATAGCAGACGTGTAAAGGAAGAAGGAGACTAATATGGCAAAGAGAACAGACCTCAAGAAGATTTTGATCATTGGATCCGGACCTATCGTTATCGGTCAGGCGGCAGAATTTGACTACGCGGGC